>CAYJHN010000205.1:0-3718 GCA_964369985.1 uncultured Desulfovibrionaceae bacterium
TTCAGTCGTCCTCAGAATGGCTCTCGGAGTACCCTAGCAGTTTGTTATAACAGTGAATTAAATGTCCGCCGTGTGTCACTCTGAGGAGGGCAAAGCCCGACGTGAGAGTCCATGTCTTTTTTCGGAAAAGTCTAAATCAAATAAAATTAAAATACTGCCTTTGTCAGCAGCCTTAATCCCAAAGGCTTTTGCTTTTGGGAATTTTTTTTGCGAAACTCGCATAACAAAAAGCCCTTTATTCAATGAATAAAGGGCTTTGAAAGTCTAAGAAAAGAAAACTTTAATCTTAGTTTTCTTCAACTGTTACAGCATCAAATTCGCAAACTTCGATGCATGATTCACAGCCGAGGCAATCTTCAGCTTTAACTGGATCTGATTTACCGTCTACCATTTCGTAAACTTCTACAGGACAAATGTCTACGCATTCGCCACAACCTGTGCATTTATCAGCATCAATTACTACGTTCCAACCCATAATTTCCTCCAGTGTCAAAAAGACATGTTTTTTATAAGGGAGTTAATTTTTTCAATTAACTACATACTTTTTGGTTATCGTGAGAGAGCTTGAATGTCAAGCAATATTTTACAATTATTTAAAATAAAAACAGTTAGTTATGACTAACAATTGGTTAGCTTTGACTAACTTTGAAGAATATAAATAGCTTAGAAAGTTAGAAAGAATTTAATCTTTTTTTATAGGTTAAACTTGACAGTAAGGAGAGATTAATTATAAAGTTTATTTAATAATCTTACAATACTTTGATTTTTTCAGTATCAATATCCTACGCATCTTAGAGCGATAGTGGGAATGAACTTGTGATGCATCTTTGATTAAGACAGGCAGTTCATACATTCTAGGTAGATTGCTAGAATAGGCTTAAAATAAATTACTTTGATTAATTTCTTTTTTAATTTTAAAGAGAGGCATATTATGGCTGAATTACTTGTTAACAAACCACAAGCATCTGGACAAACAACTATTGTTATTGACGATGCAACTAATGTCTTGAATTTAAATTTTGATTTAGCTGAAGCTCTATTTGAAAAAGTGGACAATAATTTAGAAATTTTCTTTGAAGAAGATGGTTCTGCTATTGTTTTGCAAGATTTTTATACTGTATATAATAATGATAATGTTCCAGATTTTATTTCAGATGCACAAGTGATTACAGGTGAAGATTTCTTTGCTGCCCTTGATGAAAGCTTAATGCCTGCTGCTGGAACAGCTTCCGCTCAGATTTCAAACGATGGTTTACGTTCTGATGCAAGCAGTTTTGATGCTTTGAATGCCGGACTTGACTCTTTAGACACTACATCTGGTGGTTCAGAATTTTCAAGAGAAAACTTTAGTCTAGACTTTGGAGCAGGCACTCCATTAGCTGCGGCTCCAGCTGCTGTAGTAGCACCAAATGAGCCAACTACGCCTGAGCCTACTCCTGAGCCTACTCCTGAACCATTAGCTTTAACTATAAATATGACTGATGTTCAAGGTGTAGAAGCAAGTGCAAGCAAGTCAGCAACCTTCTCAGGCACAGTTGAAATGACTGGTGCTATGAGTGAGAATGATGTGCTTGTTGTAAGGCTTCAAATTGGCACTGAAGTGATAGAAATAAGAGATCCTAATCCAACTTTTGTAAATGGGCAATATACATATCATATTGAAGTACCACAAGATATAGCAGAAAAAGCAGGCGATACAGGCGTGATAGTTTCTGCTGATGTCATGGATCAAGCAGACACAAGTCTTGCTAATGCAGCAACAAACTATAACTATGTGTATTTAAATGCTTCAACTGGTACATACGATTTAAATACAAATACAAATACTTATATTGAAAGCTATTTAGAAGAAGACGGACTTATTGCTCAAAACCAAGGGCATGCTATCAATATTGGTAAAAACAGCAATGGAATTGCTGATATCACAGATATCACAACAGGTGCAGGAGCTGACATTGTAGACTTACATGTGAAAGGCTCGCACGCCTACAACTTCCTTGCAAATGCAAATGATAAAAACACTCTTAATACGGGTGCTAACAATGACAAAATTTCGCTTTCAGCTGAAAGTGTGAAAGAGCAAGAGCACGATGGTGTTGGCGGAATGAAAGCACACCAAAATGGCGTTAACAATATCAATATGGGTTCTGGTGACGATAGTTTTAGCATAGAAACTTTTGGAACAAGCAACTACCAAACTGCTATGCTTGCAAGAAATGCTGGTTCTGAAAATAATATTGATCTTGGCGAAGGCGATGACAGTATGAACATCAAAGGCATGACTTGGGCTGATCAATCTGGTGTGAATAACATAGATCTTGGCACAGGTAATGACACAGCCTATTTTGAAAATTCTCTAGGAAAGTACACTCCGCATACTATTCTCACACAAAGCAATGCTCAAACCAATATTGATATGAATGCCGACAACGACGCACTTACAATTGTAAACACTGGCACAGGTTCAGCTCTTCGTGCAGAAGCAGGAAGCACTATAAATATAGATTTAGGTTCTGGTAATGATGATATCATCATTGATGGTATTATGACTCAATCAGGCACGGGTAAAATCGAGATTGATGGTGGCGAGGGCACAGACACTTTTACTTATTTGAACGATAATGGTGTAGATATTAATTTTTCAGATACTGGAATTGATATCGCAGGTTTAAATTACGAAAGTATTCTTAATTTTGAAAATCTCACAACAGGTGAAGGAAATGACACTATAGATCTTTCTAATTTGAGCGAAGCAATTATCAATGTAGGCCTTGGTTCAGATGAAATTATGAGCACATTTGGCTCAAATGATTTTTATTTAGGCAATGATAGCGATAGCGATACTATAAGCTTCAATGGCAATCTACTTGACGGTAGCAATGAAGATATTTATGGCTTTAATACAGACGATGATATGCTTGATTTATCTGCCTATAAAGATAGTGGCGAGTATTCAATAACAGCTAGCATAAATGGCTCAGACTATATAATAGAAATCAGTAAAGGTGACGATGTGCAAACAATTACACTGCATGACGCAACTTCTTCTACGGGTTCAAGTGCTGATGTAGATATTGATAATCTAAGCTTTATTCATATCTAAAACTTTTTATAAAATAAATGCAAAAGCCCTAAATTTTTAGGGCTTTTTTTTGTGCATTGAGATTTTTAAATATATGGATTCTCACGTTTCGCCTTTTGAGAAAAGGCTCACTCAGAATGACTCATTCTTCGAACTGTACTCAGGTTTAGAACTTAAGCTCTGTTCCTGCCGTACGTCATTCTGAGGAGGGCAAAGCCCGACGTGAGAATCCAGAAAAATGTTGTTTAATAATCTTGAAATATTTAAAATACTTGCCTCCTCCTTCCACACTTTCTTCGTCTTTACATTCTTCTTTTATCATATTATAATTCACTCAAATAATGTAAAAAACATACTTTTCTTATTTTTTATTTGGCACAAATTTTGCTTCTTTATCATGTTTCATAAAATCCGCCAACTTTTTTGGCGAAGTTAACAAATTTAAAAAGGATTTCCTATGCACAACAAAAATGCCTTTACCAATCTCAAAAATCGTTACACAGCGGTATTAAAAAAATGCCATTTAATCAACACTTTCGGCTCTCTTGCTCTTGTAGGCTTTCTTTGCCTTAGCGTAAACACAGCCCAAGCGGCAGACGGCGTAAAAGGTCCTGATGTTGAGGTGAGCAATCAAAC
>CAYJHN010000206.1:0-3653 GCA_964369985.1 uncultured Desulfovibrionaceae bacterium
CAATAGCCGCAAACTGTGGATTTATTTCACTTCTTACAAGTTCAAGTTTAACATCGTGTACTGGTCGCCACGATTCTTCCATATTTTCAAGCACAATCTTTATAACTCTGTCGATAATTGCCTGTTCAATTTGTGTAAATTCACGCCCTTCAACCTTTGGTTGCGCTCCTTGCCCGCCAAAAACATTTTCAACAAGAGCAAAAACAAGACGCGCATCAACAATAACAATGGCATTACCACGAAGTGGTTCCATTTTAAATATATTAATAGAAGTTGGCACTGGAAGAGAACGTAAAAAGTCGCCAAACTTTGTCATATCAATTGAAATAGGGTTTAGCTCTACTCTTTTTCGTATAACGTTAGTTAAAGCAGAAGTACACAAACGTGCAAAACGATCGTTAACAATTTCAAGAACAGGCATTCTACCACGTATAATCCTGTCTTGATTAGCTAAATCAAAGGAGACAATATCCTCATCTTCTTCAATTTCACTACTTGTGTCGATATCACCACCAGAAAGCCCTCGTAAAAGAGCATCTACTTCGTCTTGTGCTAATACTTTATTCATACTATTCCTTCAGCCTTATTCATTTACTTGACAAATAAAAGTTATTCTTTTTTTTGCCTGTGGTCAAGTTTTCTTAAGGGATTTGCGGTAAAGACTATTTCTAAAACAAGCTATTATATAAAATAGCAGTTTTTTTCTTGTCAGTCAAAATATCTTCAGTTATTCTTATCTTATGAAAATTATATACCCACAAAATAATACCGAAACTATCTTGCAGAACATTGACTGCTCTCTTTCCATACTACAAACACTTTGGCTTAACTCTTTCTATAATAACAAAGCTTTATGTTCAGGCGTTGGCAAATGTGGAAAATGTAAAATTCTTTTTCTATCAAAACCGCCAAAGCCTAGCAAGGACGAAGAGCACATTTTGTCTGAACAAGAAATTGACATGGGTATACGTTTAGCTTGCAAACATAATGCCAATCCTACTTATATTATCGAACTTTTAGATAATTTTCCTTATAGCAATAAAGAAGAAAGACAAGATTTTCTGGCATATTCGGAAAATTATCTCGAAAGCGAGCATTTTAAACAAAGAAATGAAAAGAAAATCTCGCTTTGCCTTGCAGTAGATTTTGGCACAACAACAATGGAATACGAACTTTTTGCAGATAATATTGTTTATGCAAGCGGTAAGCAATTAAATCCAATGCAAGGCATAGGTGCTGAAGTTATGGCTAGGCTTGAATTTGCAAAAAACAAAGAGCAAGCCCATTACCTCAAAGAAAAAAGTCTTGAAAGCCTAAAAAAAATTGTTAAAAAAGCATTTGAACTCGGTTTTATAGTTGAGAAAATTATTTTTTCTGCAAATTCTGCTATGACCTATCTTGCCTTTGGCTTTGAAAGCTCTAGCCTTGCCTCATCTCCATATAATCTTGATTATAAAGGAGATTCCTTTCTTGACTTTGAAAATCTTCCGCCAATCTATGTTCCACCCTTGCTAGCACCTTTTGTTGGGGGCGATATTTCAAGCGGACTTTTTGCACTAAATATTGAAAAAAAACTAAATTATCCTTATCTTTTTGTAGATATGGGTACAAATGCAGAATTTATTCTTGCTTTAAGCGAAGAAGAAGCCTTAATGGCTTCTGTTCCGCTTGGGCCAAGTGTTGAAGGCATTGGCCTTACTTTTGGAACTGTTGCACAAGCTTCGAGCATAGTGGATTTTGCGATCACGCCTATGGGTATTATACCTGAAAACCTAGATAAAAACATACAAGAATCTAGCGGAATATGCGGTGTCGCCTACCTTAATCTCCTTTCAGCTCTCAAAAAACTTTCACTCCTTGACAAAAGTGGGCATTTTAGTGTACAAGATACAATACCCTTAGGAAAAAAAATTGCACAAATTTTTCTGAATAAAGGTGAAGAGTGTTTAAAAATCAATAAAAGATTTTATCTTTCCTCAAGCGACATAGAACGAATACTCATGGTAAAGTCTGCTTTTAGAACTGCTTACGAACTTTTACTCCAAGAAGCAACTAATCTAAAACAGGTTGATTTTTTGCAAAACTCTATAAAAAACATCTATATTGCCGGCTCTTTTGGTAAATATATTAAACAAGAAACTCTTATTGAACTAGGATTCTTACCAAATATTCCCAAAATCAATATAGAACAAGTAGGCAATACGTCTCTTCTTGGTGCGAAGTTGCTATGCCAATCTTTAAATCAAGATAAAACACTCAAAACTGATAGAAACAACAAACAAGATGACTTAGACAAAAGCAAAACAAACAAATTTGATAAGAACAAGGAATGCAAAACAGGCAGATTACACATGCCAGATTGTAGCCTTGATAGTGTTTACAATACTATCAAAAAACAAAAAAAACATTTCAAAAATTTCACGCATATAGAATTAGCAAACCACAAAGATTTTGCCACTTATTATATGAAACATTTTTCTCTAAGTGATTAGATATTCAGAGTTTATTATGAAAAGCATACACAATGACAAAGTAAAACCATTTTTTCCTCTTTTTGCAAGACCAAATGCATTTATACAAAGTGCGCTTGTTGCAACAGGCATAGTGATTGAAGAAGTGCTCAACCAAAACCAGGCTCAACAAAACGACCTGCCTTTTGCAATCAAAGAGCTTTCAGCTATGCTCACAAATGAAAGAACAGAATTGGTAAAGCCATATTGGACTTCGTCGCGTTTTATTGCTGCTTATACTTCTTTTTTCATGCCATGGAATCTTATTCGTTTAACTCAGCTCTATCCTTATCTTGAAATGCCAGAATGTGAAGATGAAGACTATGTTATTGACTTAGGATCAGGAACAATCACAACAATTATAGGACTTTGGATAGCAAGAGCTGATCTTCGCGAGAAAAAACTTAATATTATTGTTTCAGATGTTGCTACAAAACCAATGGAAATTGGTCTCACAATTTTTAAGAAAATATGTGAAAAACTTGAAGTTGAATTATTGTGGAATATCAAGCTTGAAAAGAAAAATATTGGTCAATTAATCAAAGATTTATCAAATTCAAAAAAAATAACTCCAAAAATTATTATTTCTGCCAATGTTTTTAATGAAGTTGAAACAAGACAAGGTATGCAGAAAACTGAATTAAAAGAATTTTTTGAAAACTATACCAATGATATTAAAAATCTTCTTCACGAAGAAGGGGCCTATCTTGCTATCGAACCTGGCACAAGACAGGGCGGCAGAATTATCTCAACTCTTAGAGAGCAAGCAATTCTAAACGAATTGTTCCCTTATTCACCTTGCCCTCACCCTTATGAATGCCCTATTTTAGCAAATCCACAGCTTAAAACATGGTGTCATATGCAATGCCCAACCTATTCGCCAACATGGCTCAAGGAATTATCAAAGGCAGCTGGCATGGAACGCGATAACCTCAGCTTATCATTCGTCTTTTTAAAACCTTACTACGAAGGCGCATACCCAAATGCTGGGCGTATTATTTCAAATGCTTTTCCTGTGCCTGGCCGTGAACGTTGCCGTTATCTCTGCTCTGATAGAGGGCTCTTACTCTTACCAAGATCAGCACAGTTGCCACATTCCTCACTTGTTTCTATCACAATAACAAATAAAAGAGACAAGAAAAC
>CAYJHN010000207.1:0-629 GCA_964369985.1 uncultured Desulfovibrionaceae bacterium
GGAAAGCTCATTTTTTTCAAAAAAAATGTGGGTGACTTTAAAGAGAAAGATTTTGGCACTCTGTGCACAAAATCCTCACTTGCATTTTGTGTGAAAAATGCTTTGTTCGCTAAAGTCTTTGTTCGCTAGGCTCACTTGTTGTCGATATTATTTTTTAAGGAGGGGGAGCACCATTATGGTAACGCTCGAGAGGGGGAACCTCGTGTGGGGCTAAGCTCCTTTTATAAAAAAACGTGGTTCCCCCTCTCGAAATCTCGAAAACTCAAATTCCCTGAACCTACCTCTTTCTTCTTTTCATTCTGATATTTCTTTCTTCCATGAGGAATTGCCCTGTTATAGAAGCTGGGTTTTGCTGTAGCAGTTCTGGCGTACCTTCGGCGAGTATTTCACCACCTTTTGCACCGCCAGCAGGGCCAAGATCAATGACGTAGTCGGAAGCAAGGATAACATCAGTGTTATGCTCGATAACAACAACGGAAGCGCCTTTTTCAACAAGTTGGTGTAATACAAGAACTAATTTCCCTACTTCGTGCATGTGCAAACCTGTGGTTGGCTCGTCTAATATGTAGATAGTACCAGGTAGTGAACGCTTACCTAGTTCGCGTGAAATCTTAATTCTTTGCGCTTCA
>CAYJHN010000207.1:639-3635 GCA_964369985.1 uncultured Desulfovibrionaceae bacterium
CCTGAAAGGGTGGTTGCTGGCTGGCCTAATCTTATGTAATCAAGGCCAACGTCTTCTAAAACTGCAAGTTTTCGCTCGAGTGATGGGTAGTTTGCAAAAAACTCTCTTGCTTCTGAAACTGACATATCTAAAACTTCTGCAATATTTTTATCTTTGTAATGCACTTCGAGTGTTTCGTGATTGAAACGCTTGCCCTTGCACACATCACAAGTAACGAAGATATCTGGTAAAAAGTGCATTTCAACGCGTATTTGCCCATCACCTGAACAAGTTTCACAACGCCCACCTTTGACATTGAAGGAAAAACGTGAGGCTGTGTAGCCGCGTTTTTTTGCGTCTACAGTCATTGCGAATATATTGCGTATTTCATCGAAAATCTTTGTGTAAGTAGCTGGATTCGATCGTGGAGTCCTACCGATTGGTGATTGATCAATGGAGACAATCTTCTCGATTTTTTCTACTCCTTCGATTTTCTTGAGTTTGCCTGGCTGTTCTACTTTTATACCTTTTGCAAGCGCGAGATGCTTGTATAAAGTGTCGATAACTAATGAAGACTTACCTGAACCTGAAACACCTGTGACACAAGTGAGTAAGCCAAGCGGAATCTTTACGTCTAAATTTTTAAGGTTGTTTGTTGTGACTGATTTTAAAGTAATGAAATCAGACGGTTCACGTCTTTCGTCAGGCAGGGGAATTGTTAAATCAGCTCTTAGATATTTTGCTGTAAGGGTTTCGGAATTGAGTAAATCCTTTACTGAACCTGTGAAAACTAAATCACCACCTTGCGAACCAGAACCTGGCCCAAGCTCTAAAACTAAATCAGACTCACATATAGTGGCTTCGTCGTGCTCCACAACTAATACTGTATTTCCACGAGCTTGCAGCGAACGTAAGGTTTCTATAAGTCTTTGATTGTCACGTGGATGCAAACCGATGGAAGGTTCGTCAAGAACATAGGTCACGCCTACAAGACCAGAACCTAATTGTGAGGCAAGCCTAATACGTTGCGACTCACCACCTGAAAGAGTAACCATTGAGCGAGAAAGTGAAAGATATTCAAGGCCTACATTTAACATAAATACTAATCTATGTTTGAGCTCTTTGAGTAAAGGTTCGGCAATGAGTTCAAATCTGCCTATGAATTTTCTGGAATTGAGCCAATCGAGTGCGTCTGAGAGTGAAAGGCAAGAAAATTCATAGATATTTAAATCATCCACTTTTACAGAAAGTGCTTCAGGGCGTAAACGAGCGCCATGACAAGAAGGGCAGTCAACTGAATAGGAGTATTTTGAGAGTAAAGAGCCCCATGCATCTGATTGGGACATACGCTCTTCAAGGTAGAACATAACGCCATTCCATACATTAAGTGAAGCGATTTTTTCTTCAAAAGTTATGCTTGGTCTGGAAAAACCAAAGGAATTTCGCTTTAACGCACCAGAACGAGTTTGGCCGCCAGCTTCACCGTGAAAAAGAGCTTTGAGGGCTTCTTTTGAAAAATCTTTGAGCGGTGTATCTAGTGTAAAATTATGCCTTTTTGCAAGAGCGGCAAGTGCGGGTTTTAATCTTTGCATTGTAGAGGGTTGTGAAAGCGGAGCAAGCACTCCTTCGTTGAGTGAAAGATTTTTATCTGGTGCTATGAGGTCGGCATCAAAGGTGACGACAGAGCCAATTCCAGAACATTGTGGACACCAACCTTGTGGCGAGTTGAAAGACATAAGTTGCGGGCTTGGCGTTGGAAGTGAAATCTTACAAGAGGGGCAGACTGAAGAGGTAGAATGTATAATATCCTTTGGAAAATTAGGATCTTGCTGAACAGAAATTATAATTCTGCCTTCACCATGTTTGAGGGCAAGCTCGGCTGAATCTGAAAGTCTTGTTCGCATATCGCTTTTTATAACAAGTCTATCGACAACTAAATCAATGGTATGTTTCTTATTTTTATCTAAGGCAGGCACTTCGTCCATTGTATAGATTTTTGCTTCTTCACCTTGTGTGGCAATGCGAACACGTACAAAACCTTCGGCTTTGAGTTTTTTTAATCTATCAACATGCGTGCCTTTTTGTAATTCAACTAATGGGGCAAGTAGAAGTATTTTAGATGCTTCTGGGAGCTCCATAATATCAGAAATAATTTCATCTGACGCTCTTGCTTCGATGGCAATACCGCAAGATGGGCAATACATTTTGCCAAGGCGAGAAAAGAAAACACGAAGAAAATCATAAACTTCCGTAACAGTTCCTACTGTTGAACGCGGATTTCTTGCTGTTGTTTGCTGTTCAAGTGAAATAGCTGGTGAAAGCCCTTCGATACTGTCTGCAAGCGGTTTATCCATTTTTGGTAAAAACTGTCTTGCGTATGCAGAAAGAGATTCAACATATCTTCTTTGCCCTTCGGCATAAACAATATCAAAGGCAAGAGTAGACTTGCCTGAGCCAGAGGGACCGCACACGGTAACAAGTTTGTTGCGTGGGATATCTACGTCTATGTTTTTGAGGTTATTTTGTCTTGCACCTCGAATTTTAGTGACATTGTATTCTGAAACAAGTATTTCTTCTTCTTTCTTTTGATTTTTTTTTGCACTCATTTTTGAGTTTCCTTTAATTACTTTGTGAACTTTCTATAGTGTTGATTGTTGTTGTATTTAGATTTGCATTATCCATAAATTCTGGTGCAATAGATATATCCGAATTTAAAACAGCCTGCTCAAGCCAGTCGTCATAGGTTTTGCGTAATTTTGCATCTAGCAGTATTCTTTCAATTTCTAAAAAGGCTTCTGTTTGGCTTGCTGTTTGGGCTGGAGTTTTTTCATTGAGAATTATATAGAAATAAGAATTTTCAATTTTCTTTAATTTAGAAAATTGGCCTGGTTTTAATTTTATAATTTCTTCTTTCCAAACCTGTGGAATACTGTCTAAATCTAAAGTTGCCTGTTGAACTGAGACTTTAAATTCTTTTGCTTCTGCATGATTTTTTACTTTTTTCTTATGTGCTTTTC
>CAYJHN010000208.1:0-3605 GCA_964369985.1 uncultured Desulfovibrionaceae bacterium
CTTCTTCGCCAAATTCTGTGTCTAATTCTTCAATATAGGCTTCTGTGTCTTCAACTGTGTCGTGTAAAAGGCCAGCACAAACAGAATATTGGTCAAAGCCCATTTCTGCAAGAATAAGAGCAACATTTGCTGGGTGCATTAAATAAGGTTCGCCAGAAAGGCGTAACTGGCCAGCATGAGCTGCTTCAGCATATCTATAAGCTCGTGTTACTAGTTCTAAATCTGTTTGTGTGCCGCTTTGTTGTAAAGCGTGTACTATTTCATCTATGCTTGGCAAAGAAGGGTGTGAACGCTTTTGTAGTAGTTCTTTATTTTTTTCTTCATTCGATAGTATTTTAAAAAAATGCTCGTCAGTATAGTCTTCAGCTTCTACAATATTACCTTGTGTATCTTTTACTATATCAGATTTTTCAGCATTGTTTTCAAGTGAGATTTCACTATTTGCAAGGCTTGTGTCATTATTTTGCTTTGAGCTAAGTTTTTTTTGCTGAATCTTTTTAATGTTTTGCATTAGAAGTCTCTTTATTCTTTAAATGAAATAAGTGAAAATTAGAAAAATAAAGCTGAAATATTCTTGACCTTATTCTAATTTGTTTCGCCACGCTGCTAGATAGCGTGTGAATTAGAGTGAGGTTAATATTCTTAACTATTCTAGTATAGAATCTTACTAGAATATTAGCAAGTCCTAGATATAGTAAAATAATTTTTTATCATTTCAACATTTGTAAGAAAGAAAAAAAAAGAGCATGAAATCAATATCCATGCTCTTTTTGATTGTATTTTGACTATTTATACATTTGCAATGATTTTGGAACATACCATTGATCTATATTGTAGGAGATACCAGCTGGAGCTGGGTGTATGTTTTGAAATCTTTTTTGCACCATTGGAAGAGCGTAAGGCACATAAAGGAATAAATAAGGTTGTTCTTCATGTAAAACTTCTTGGAATTTGTGGTAATATTCAGCTCTTTTTTCATCGTCTAAGGTTGATCTGCCTTTTTCAAGAGCTATATCCACTTCAGCATTTTTGAAACGAATGAAGTTTAAACCACCTTCAACCGCACTTGATGAGTGCCAAACATTATAAGAATCAGGATCTTGCAATATATTCCAACCTAGAATAGTTGCTTCAAAGTTACCTTTATGAATAAATTCATTGATGAAGGCACTCCATTCAATAGTTCTTATCTTCATTTCAACACCAATTTGCTTGAAATAAGCTTGCACTAGTGTTGCTGTTTTGATTCTTAAATCATTGCCTTGGTTTGTGATAACTGTGAATGAAAAAGGAATGTTTCCTTTTTGTAAAATACCGTCTTTGTTTGGTTTCCAGCCAGCTTCGGCAAAAAGAGCCTTTGCTTTTTCGATGTCGTATGGGTAAGGTTGTAAAAGTGAGTTATAGACCCATGTTTGTGGCATATATGGGCCAACTGTTGGTTCGCCAAGACCGAGTAATACGTTGTTTATAATAGCTTGTCTGTCGATTGCGTAAGACATTGCTTGACGTACTTTTTTATCTTTAAATAATTCGTTTTCAAGGTTGAAACCTAAATAAGTATACCCAGGTGATAAGTATTTATACTTATTCCAATTTTTTACCCACTCTTCTGTATTTGTTTGTTTGAGGTATTGCTGTGGAGTTGGTGTGAAATAGTCAACAGCTTTATTCCTTGCTTCAAGGAAGATAGTAGAAGTATCTGGAATAATGCGATAAATGATTTTTGATAAAGGCGGTTGGCCTTTAAAATATTTTGGATTTGAAACAAGAGTGATAGAAGTGCCAGATTTCCATTCTTCAAGGATAAATGGACCTGCACCTATTGGCTTACGAGAAAATGGTGTACGAACAATGTCTTGATCTCTAAGAATGTGTTTAGGTAAAATTGAAGTCATCCAAGAAATAAGAGAACGAGAATATACTTCCTCGTAAAAAACTTCAAAAGAATATTTACCAGTTTGTCTAAATTCTTTTACTGCTTTAAAATCGCCAGCATAGGCTGTTGGAGTCATAGGATCAAGTGTAAGATTGTAGGTAAATGCGACATCGTCTGCTGTGAGTGGATTGCCGTCTTGCCAATAAACATCTTCACGGAGCTTGAATTTGAGGTGTTTGCCATCGTCTAAAACTTCAAAACTTTCAGCTATATCAGGAACTATATTAAAGTCTTTATCATATTTTAGCACAGAAACGAATAAAAATGATGCAATTTCATGTGAAGCAGAATCAGTTGAAAGAAGGGTGATGAGGTTTGAGGGCTCGCCAATGGAGGACATTACTAATGTCCCACCTCGATTTTCTTCAGCATATATATCTATTGAGTTATTAGTATTTGTTGTGTCTTTTGCATATATTTCTGAATTAGTAAACGTTTGTATAGAGCAAAAAAGTGCAACAAGAAATAATACTCTTTTCGTCAGCCGTTTCATAGTACTTCCTTGAATGAGTGTTAGAGAAAAAATAAGTTTTTTCAGACAAAAAAAGCATAAATTAAAAAGACAATTTTGTAAATAAAAAAAAATAAATGAAAATAAATTTTGTGAAAGCAAGTTTTTTGCAATTAAAACTTCTATTAAGTTAATTGTGAATATTTAGTATTTTAAATAAATATCATAAAAATGATATTTATTTATAAATTTTTAAATTGACTTGTAAATAAATTTATCATAAAAGTTAACAACGTAAAAAGTATAAAAAATGTATTTTATGCATAAAAAGAGGGAGGCAGTTTAATTTTTGCAAAAGCTTTTATATCTGTTTTAGATAAAAGTAGGTGTGTCTTTAACTATATGTTTTATTGACGATTACAAATGAGAATGTGAAACTTTATGGGGTATGTTTATGAAAAATAAGTTTGATAACAATCCAAAAATAATAGATAAAAAAGAATTAAAGTTGAAGTGTAACTTTGATTTATACGAAGATGAACAAATACTATATCTCGATGAATATAAAAAATTTATAAATTCAGAACCCGAACTTGAAGACGCTCAAATGATGAGAACCCTTAAACATGAAGAACTTTTTAATGCTATACAAGATAATGATTTAACAAATAAAAATGAACTATATACAAAAGATTATATGAATAAAAATATAAGAAGCCTTCCAGCATCAAAAGTTAAGAAAGTTCCTGATAATAAAGAGTTTATAGATAAAAAAGACTCTAATATGAATTCTTTAGAAAATGAAATAAAGAGTCAGTTCTCGAGTGAATTTATGACAGAGGAATTATGTAAGATTCATCAATTTCAGCCAAGTTCACATTATACAGTTGTTGCACCTAAACATTTACGTTCATTAGCAGAAATATGTAAAACTTATGGTAAGGGTAGGGAAAGTGTAAAGAAGTGGTATTCTGAAGGAGCTCCAATAGCTTTTGATGGTTTTAGTTATTTTTCTGAATACCATGCCTTACAAAATTGGCTTGTTGAAAGAGGGCGAAAGCTTAAAAATAGTTAAATAGGCTTTTTGTAGTGAAGCTGTCAATATACAATATTTAGCTATATCTAGATCTATTTACGCCTATTTGCGAACGCAAAAAAAAAGCATGCTAATACTTTGAGCATGCAGGGAACAAAAAAAGAAGTAGTGGATATTATTAC
>CAYJHN010000209.1:0-808 GCA_964369985.1 uncultured Desulfovibrionaceae bacterium
ATTTTAAACTTTTTTAAGGCTATCACTTACTTTTAACTTATTTGCAGATAACAGCCAGCTCTTCAAGCTTCTTCACGTCAAAAGCACCTTTTCGTAAAATTTTTATTTTTTTATTCGGCAAAATTTCTATAATAGTTGAAGCAAGTCCGCCTCGTGGTTCGCTTCCAAAATCAAGTAAGGCATCAATTTGAAGTTTTTTATTAAATTCACTTGCTATTCTTGCTGGTGCTTCACCGCTTTTGTTTGCAGAGGTTGAAATTAAAGGCGCGTTTAATGTTTTTGTAAGAAAGGCTGGCACTTCATGCGGGCTTTGCCTTACTACTATAGTGCCTGTATTTGCAGTGATAATTGGGCTTATATGTTCTTTTGCTTTAAGTAAAATACTTAAAGGTTGCGGCCAAAATTTTGAAGTTATTTCTTTAATATATGGCAATACTTCTTCGTCGATGCTGGCAATATCTAAAACTTGTTCAAAGTCGCGAACAATCAAAGGCAGTGGCAGAGACAAAGCTCTTTCTTTGATTTCAAAAATCTTTTTTATAGATTCTTCATTATAAGCCGAACAACCTATACCGTAAAAGGTTTCAGTTGGATAGGCTATTATGCCATCTTTATTTAATATTTCTACAGCTTCTTTTAATGTGTGTATTGTTTTCATAAGCTAAGTTTATAGCGAATAGTCTGCAAAGGTCAAGCAAGCTTTTGTTGTAAAAGCTAACTTTTCACTTTTTTAAATTTTAATTTTATAAACGACTAAAACATGGACTCTCACGTCGGGCTATGCCCTCCTCAGAGTGAGGCACGGTAT
>CAYJHN010000209.1:818-3582 GCA_964369985.1 uncultured Desulfovibrionaceae bacterium
CACTAATCATATTATAACCAAGAGTCATTCTGAGTGAGCCTTTTCTCAAAGAGGATTATCCCCACGGCGAAACGTGAGAATCTATGTCTTTAAATTAAGTATTTTAAAGAATTTATGATTAAAAACTTTGTCATCAAAAAAAGAGCAGAAATTTCTTTCTGCTCTTATTACTTCAATTTATCAAAAAACTATTTTAATAAAATAGATTTTGCAATTTCGTCTTGGTAGTCAGTGATGAAAGGAATACCTGTTTCTCTTTCGATTTCACGGTTACCTGAGTAGATGTCTGAACGTGTAACTTCTTGTAGGTTAAACTTACGAGCACCAGCCATGATTTGTTGTAAACCAGCACCGATTCTGTCTAAGTTTGTCCACATAGCAATAGCACCAAATGGAACATTCTTCATTTCAGCTTTACCTAATTTAGCTTCAACAGCATGGTAGCCTGAGAAGATTTGTTCAACTGTGTTACCGCGATCTGAAACAGTTTTAGGAAGAGCATCCCAGTTACCATTTACAGCTGCACGACGTTCTGGACGTAAAACACCTTCGATATTAGCGCCTAAGAAGCCAGGAATCATCATACCACGACCCATACAAATGAGTTTTGTGTAAGGAGCAGCTAAAGCCATACCTTTGAAGATTTGACCTGGTTTAGCAAAGCCGCCTGCAAGTGAAATGTCAGGAACGCGTTTGCCATTAGCAGCAAGGATTTGGCAGTATTCAGCAACTTTTGCATGTAATAATACAGAAGGAACACCCCAAGTTTCCATCATATCCCAAGGTGACATACCTGTACCGCCGCCTGAACCGTCGATTGTAAGGAGGTCTAATTTGCATTCGCCAGCAAGTTTGATTGCAAGAGCAAGAGCTTCCATGCCGTATGAACCAGTTTTGAGAGAAATTCTTTTGAAACCAAGTTTACGTAAATAAGCTACTTGTGAAACAAAGTTCTTTTCAACTTGATCAGCTGTATTAAGATTTGTATAGCCAAGACGTGAGTGACGTGCAAAGTGGTGAACAGCACCAGCTTTGTAAGCTGCTTGAGTTTCTGGTAATGTTGGATCTGGATCTACTAAGTATCCGCGACCGTGGAGGAATTTTGCGTATTCAATGTCATTTACTTGGATTTCGCCGCCGATATTTTTAGCGCCTTGACCCCATTTGAGTTCAAGAATGATTTTATCGCCATATTTTTCAGCTAAGTATTGAGCAACACCGTTACGAGTATCTTCTACGTTCATTTGAACGATAATAGCACCGTAACCATCGTAGTAACGAAGGTATGTGTCAATACGACGTTCTAATTCAGGAGCTTTCACAATGCGGCCGTTTTTGAGTTCAGCTTGTTTATCAACACCAACAACGTTTTCGCCAACAACAACAGGAACGCCGCAGATAGCACAACCAGCTGCAAATGATTCCCAATATTTAGCTGCAATAAAGGTTGAACCTAATGCACCTGTCATAAATGGGTAACGACATACAGTTTTAATTTTTGTACCAAAAGATGTTTCTAATGAAACGTCTGTAAATAGCACATCACCAGCTTTTGCTGTTTTCTTGTCAGCGCCTTTAGCTCCATAAAGACCACCATTAATACGCAATGCATTATAAGAAAGGCCTTGTGTATTCATGTTGTCTGAACCAGAAGTTACATTACCAAATTCACGCGGGTAAAGTAATTCTCTACCAGCCATTGAACCTAACCAAGTTTCGCATTTACCTGTACAGTCAGCTTTACAAAGTGTACACAATCCAGATTCGCAAGGATTACCACGGTTTGTAGTAGCTAAAACGTCATTTGATTTCAACCATTGTGACATAGTATTTCCCCCAAAGAAATAAAATAAAATAATAAAAATACTTCTTGGATTTAACATACTAAGCAAGCAAAATCAAGAAAAAAAAGCCATAAAATGCTATTTTTCTGTATATTTTACTCTTGTGCTTTTTTTTACTTTGAATTTTCAATTTATATGTATTGACAATTTAATAAACTTAGCACAATCTAAAATAAATCATCAATACTTTTATATGAGGTGTCTGGAAATGGCTGATAACATCTTAGAACAACCTGTAGAATTTGCAAAAAAACTTCTTGAAGCTCTATGTTTTGAACAATATCTTAGATTTTTCTTTCTTGATGTTGAAGACGATGCTGATTTTGATGCACCTGCAGTCTTGCATGTTCCAGAAGATGTGATTAAAAATATCCAAGAAACAAAGCCTATGCTACTTCCTTTGCTAAACACTTTGCAAGGGCATGCAATCACTTTTGAACAGTCTCGCTCAGCTGTTATTGATCAAGCAGCCTACCTTATGGGTTTTAGCCCTAGTGATCAAGAATATAGGAAGGTTGTTGCAAAAATCTCTACATCTGAATTTTTTCAAGACGAATTACTAGAATTTCACTCATGGGTTCAAGAAATGGACGAAACGCAAGACTTTTTTGACGTCATACCTTTTGTTGTTTGGCTTGAAAAATATCGCACATGGCGTGAAAACTTATAGTTAAAGTCATATTTAATATAGTAGACAAGCAAAAAAGATTGTTTTATAGTCGCTACAACATGAGCAACTCATAAAAAATCTTAAAGAGAGAAAATTACATGTTAAAAAAATTAACGTATGCCTTGTGTGTACTTCTTTGCGTATTTGCAATGCAAGCTGGGGCACAAGCAAAAGGAGCATTTACATTGATTAAGTTAGAAACAAATAAGGGCGATATCGTTCTTTCATTAAACGAAGAAAAAGCACCTAT
>CAYJHN010000210.1:0-3554 GCA_964369985.1 uncultured Desulfovibrionaceae bacterium
GAAATAATAGAGGGGGCTGACCATAATTTTAAAAATATGATGGAAGAATTTCTTAGTCTTCCTGAGAAGTTTCTTTTGTGATAGCTAAACAGCTATTATATGTCTACCTTTTTTCCTAACTATACTATTTTCTAAATATGTATCTGTAAAAAAATAAATAATTAATTTTTCAGGCTCAACTAAATAGTATCTATACAGCCTTTAATTTGGATTGTATGCTTAAGACAGTTCAAAAAAACAGAAAATGCTTAGGATTAGCCTGTACTAATGAATATTATACCTTTTGCCCTACTTTATCAATAAAATCAATTGTAGTAACACGAAGTTCTAAAATTCCTTCAATAGACTGTGTGGCTTTTTGCAATTTATCAGGACAAAGGTGGCTATATCTTTGTGTCATGGCATCGCTTGAGTGTCCGAGTAAGCCAGCAACTTCAAATAGAGATTTACCGCTTTGTACTTGCCAACTTGCAAAAGTATGTCGAAGCGTGTGAAAGCAAACTTTGTTGAGCGGATTATCAATGTTGTCGTTAAATCCAAGTTGCTTTACTGTTCGGTCAAAAGTTTTTGACAAAGCATTGGTTTTAAAAACTTTTTCAGAAAAAGCTTGCTTGTCGTATCTCCTATTTAAGACTTCAAGACATTCTTCTGTCATATAAACATATCTAGTTTTCCCGCTTTTCGTTTGAGAAAGAAAAATGACTTTATTTTCTCTGTCAATGTTTTCCCATGTAAGATTGAGGATTTCAGCTTGTCTCATACCTGTAAAAAGAGCGATTTTTGCAATGTCGTGTGTATCTACACTTCGTTCAAACAAGGCATCAAGTAGGCGTTTTGCTTCATGGGGTTTTAGCCAGCGTTGACGTTGATTAGTGTTCATCGGCTTTTCAATGAACTTAATTGGATTCTCAAGATTTTCGCCCAATTTACGAGTTATAGCATAGTTAAATATTTGGCTAATAAGGTTTATTATATGAGTACGAGTTGAAGCAGAAAGGTTCTTGCCTGTACGAAGAGATTTAACAGAAAGTAAATGCAATAAAAATTTATCCATTTTATTACTGTCTATTTCGGATAAAGGAGTATCAGCAAAATAGGGCAAGATATAGTTATTAAGCATTGATATTTCATTCTGTATAGTTATTTCTGACTTGGGTCTTCTCTTTGTTTTTTGCTGAGAAAGGTAGCCTGAATTAAAAATAGCTCCAAGAGTGAGAGCTTGTTTTTTCGCAAAGTCATCACTTTCTTTTTTGCTTGTCATTAAATTCTTTTCTCTTATTTCTTTAATTGTTTGGCCACCCTCGCCATTGTGCCAATTCAATTTTAAATTAGCCAATTCAGCTTCACACTTTGCTAGTGTTACACCATCACTTGCCCAGCCTATAGATTCATTATAAACTTTCCCTTTATGTTTATATTGTAGTACATAATACCTGTCAGGGCGTTTGTTATGCTTGCGGGGCTCATGCTCACGATAGCGAACTCCTCTAGTTGCATTAATCCATTTTACTGCCATAATATTATTACCTTTTTCTTGCTTTTTTTGTACTACTCCTGTACTACCTTTGCACCTGAAAGTAGGTTAAAGGAAGTGAAAGACTATGATACTACTATAACACTAATATATTGATTTGTCAATTTAAATGAAGATTTTTAAGAGTTAGTGAAGATTAAAAAAATGTGTAGATATAGCCTTCTAAGCTATTGGTCAGGAGTTCGAATCTCTTCGGGCGCGCCACTTTTTAAAATATAAAGCGTTTAGAAATTTTTTCTAAACGCTTTTTTTTATTCTTATGAATTTAGTATAAAAAAGGGAAAGCAATGCTTTCCCCATAATTTATTTTAAATGTTTTTTGTGTACATAAAGTTTTCAAGTTTTATGTCTATCTAGTTTTCTAACTAACTCGTTTTCTAGGCTTCTTTGCCTTTTGTTGCAACTTCTTGTAATTCTTTCAATAAAGCTTCAGCATCTTCCTTATTCTTGCCCTCAGCTCTGAGTGTAAGGTAAGGAGATGTGTTTGACTTTCTGATAAGTGCCCACAGCAAAGGAGCTTCTTTTCTTACAAGTCTTGCGCCGTCCATAGTATTTAATTCAAAACGACTGTCATTTTTATAATGATTTTGAATATATGCTATTACTTTATTTTTAAATTCATCTTCCATAGGGAAAGTGATTTCAGGTGTAGAATACATTTCTTCCCAATTTGGCATGTCTTCAAGCTCAAGTCCTTTTTTCTCTTTGAGTACAGTGAGCACTGAAAGCAGTCTTGCCGCACTATAAGTAGCATCATCAAAACCATACCAATTATCTTTAAAGAACATGTGGCCTGAAAGTTCGCCAGCCATAAGAGCATTAAATTCTTTCATAGCCTTCTTTATAAGTGAGTGGCCTGTTTGATTCATACGCACTCTGCCATCAAGATTTTTATCAGAATAAAGTCTTTCCGAGCATTTGACGTCTGAAATAATAGTTGCATTTGGTTCACGCATAAGAAGTTCGCGTGCAAAAATAGCAACAAGTTCATCACCCATATAAAGTTTGCCCTTAGAATCCATGATGCCAATTCTATCGCCATCGCCATCAAGACCAATACCTAAATCCGCATTATTTTCTAAAATAGCCTGTCTCAAAGAAAGCATGTTCTTCTCAATGGTTGGATCAGGGTGATGGTTAGGGAAAGTGCCATCAGGTTCACAGAAAAGTTCAATAACTTCAGCACCTACTGCTCTCAATACTTGCGGACAAACCAAGGACGCAGCACCATTGCCAGCATCTACAACAACTTTGAATTTTTTTACATTTGGTAAACGATTCTTGATGTCTTCAACATATGCTGGAACAATGTCTTGTTCCGTAATTACGCCCTTTGTACTTGAAGTAATAAAGTTTTTTTCTTCAATATATTTTTTTAGAAGTTGAATTTCAGGGCCAAATAAAGTGCTTTCGCCTGAAACAACCTTAAAACCATTGTATTCACCAGGATTGTGCGAAGCCGTAATCATAACACCAGCTTCCTGTTTCAAGTATTTAACAGCATAGTATAAACAAGGGCTTGGCACCATGCCAATCTTAATGCAGTCAATCCCGCCCTCTGTCAAACCATCGCATAAAGCCTTTGCATAACCAGGTGAAGTCAGCCTGCAATCCTGTCCAATTACACAAGTCTTTGCATTTCTTTCTGTGAAATATGTGGCTAAAGCCTTACCAAGATTATAAACAAAATTAGTGTCAAAATCTTTTTCTGCAATGCCGCGTATGTCGTATTCTTTAAAAATTTCAGCCATTCTAAACACTCCCTGCACGAGTTTAAAAAAAGGTTTATTGTGATAAATACAAAATCACAGTAAACCTAAATAGTTAAATGGTAAAGGATTTTTTTGCCTTCGGCGACCAAAGGAGCTAAGCCCCTTTGGAAACCCTAATATTGAGCGGTTAAGTTATAAGTATTGGCTAAAGAATTTTTTATTTTTTTTTATTTGCGAAAAAGTTTTAAGCTTTGCTTAAATACTGTTTCGCTTTAAAAATGGTGAGCTTGTTATAATAAAAATTAACC
>CAYJHN010000211.1:0-3552 GCA_964369985.1 uncultured Desulfovibrionaceae bacterium
CCATCAATTTCTGTATCAATATGTGAATCGTCAGTAGCAGTATTTGAATCACCATCAGGGATTGTTACTGTTGCTTCTACTTCGATATCGCCTTCTGGGAATCCCTCATCTGGAGTAGGGAAGAAAACGTCGACTGTACCACCAGGTTCAACGTCTTCACCAACGATAATTTCTTGTTTTCCAAGAACGTTACCGTCTTCATCTTTTAAGACAACATCGATGATATCACCATCTTCTGCGTCATCGCCAACTGTGATTTCAGCTTTAATGCCGCCGTCAGATTCTAATTCATCTTTATTAATATAGTTGTCATCGCCTTCAGTTGTAAGGTCAACTGAAATTGACGGAGGAGTTCTATCTACTACAGGAGCTGCGACAGGTGTAGGAACAGTAAAATCTGAACCAAAAATACCTTGTGCACCATCACGGCTATAAGCACTGCCACCAGCAATCGCGCCTAAAGTGTTAGTTCCTTCTGCTAATTCGTCTATGTTACCAGAAAGCAATCTACGACCACCATCTTGCAATGTGCTTGTTGTGTCACCAGCAGCAGGCATGAGTGAAGAATCTAAAGCTGCAAAGAAATCTTCACCAGTAATAAGATCGCCATTCATAATGAAGTTAGGCATAAATTCACTGCTATAAACAGTATAGAAATCTTGAAGAACAATAGTAGATCCGTCTTCTTCAAAGTAGATTTCTAAGTTTTCGCCATTTTTTTCAAAAATAGCATCAGAAGCATCAAAGCTTAAGCTAAAATCGGTAATAGCGTCTGATAAATTAATGATAACTTCTTCATTTGCCACAGGAGCATTCAAAATTAATTCAGCCATTTTTAATCCTTTTATTTACCTTAAATAAGATGTCTTTTATGTTTTAATACTAAAAATTAGTCAATTAATAACACAAATCAAATAATCAAGATAATTTTAAATTAAATAAAAAATTAATAAATAAATCAAACACAAGTGTGCTTTATGAACTGCATGTCTTAATTCCGTAAGAAACTTTGCATATTCAATCTTGGCATCGCTAATAAGATACTCAAGTAACGCAAATACTATTAATGCAATAGTACCCCTCTGAAGTTCTTTGACTTCAAAAATATCGATTGAAACTATCAATCAATTTAAAATAATTTATATACTATTCTTTATTTTGTCAAGGAAAAAACAAAAAGAAATAAATTTTAATTGTACAAGTTTTCAGTAAGTTAAAATATTTCTTAAAAAAAATTTATAATTTATTTTTTTTATCACTATAAAGTAGGAGAAAAACTGTACACAAAATAAGTATAACACCAAACCAGCCAAATAAGCTAAAGCTTTCATTCCAAATAGCCCAAGCAGCTACGGTTGCGACTACAGGTTCTAAATTTGCAACAACAGAAGCTTTAGTTGCATGCAAACGCTTTATACCCTCACAATAAGCCCAATAAGCCAAATAAGTACTTACAAAAGCAGTGCCAAGTAAAGCAAAAAAACCAGATATTGAATAATTCAAAGAAACAGAAGTAAAAGGAAGTATACAAAGTGCGGCAATAATCGAACTGTAGCCATAAAAAGTAAAGGCACTATAAAAGCGTAAGTACTTTGCTGTAACAATATAATGTGTTGCATACAAAAAACCAGAAAGTAAACCAAAGAAAATTCCAAAAAATGGAAGCGAACTTTCTACTTGTGAAGCAGTTTCATTTACTGTACTTGAAAAAGAGATAAGACAAACGCCTGATAAAGCAAGAAAAATTGCAATTACTGAAACTTTAGTCAAAGCAATTCCATACAAAACACGTGAAAACAAGGCAACCCATACAGGTGCTGTGTATAAAAGTACAGAAGCAAGGGCAACACCTCCATCTTTAATCGCATATTGATAAGCTACAAAGAACAATGCCATAGAAAAAATACCAAATAAAACAATCGTTCGTAAATCTTTTGTAGAATGCAATTTTATGTCTTTAATACAAAAAGCATGAAAAAGCAAAATCAATCCACCGACTATTGCACGCCAAAAAGCAACTTCTAATGGTTCTACGCCTTCTGACATCGCAATTCTAGCAAAGACACCTAAAAAACCCCAACAAAGTGCCGCAGCAAAAATAAATAAATAGCCTAGATACATAGTAAAACCTTATTTTTTGTTTTGAGAAATTTTGTGTATAAAATATTGCTCATATTTAATCTTCAATAAAATATTCATTAAAATTTTTAATCAAGCTAAGCAATTGTAATTCTATAATATTATCTGTCTTTTGTTCAACAATTTTATAAGCCCTTGCTTTAGTAATTTCATTAAAATATTTTTCAATAACTTGTGCTATTCTTTGTCTTTTAGAAATCATTTTTAAAGCAATTTCATTATCCACACATCTTTCTCTTATAATTTCATGCCTTTGATCTAAAGAAACATGCATATCAGAATTATAATATTTATCAGCTAAGTACACGCAAATACAAGGATATATATAATCATTATTATCAAGTAAATGTGACACATCAATACTTTTCAAATCTTCATCGGTTTCAATATTTAATTTTTTTATTAAAGCAAGAGGTAGATTTGTGTGTGAAGCAACAATTTCAGGCATTATAATCCAGCCAAAAACTTTTAAAAATTCTGCCCCAGCCTGAGCATGTTTTTTTTGCGTCCTACAAATATCATGTAAAAGGCCGCCACAAACACTATTCATCAAACTAAAGTCAATATTCAGAGCGTGTTGAATTTTTATTGCTAAACGCAGAGCTCCAAAGGCAACTTTCAAAATATGCTTCTTTGTTCTCACTGGAAGTTCTGCTTGCAAAAGTAAATAAAAAGCTTCTGTAATATCAGGATATTGCCTATACTTTGTTTGCACAATAAATTCTTGTGCTTTTGTATATTCTTCAATATTATCTAGATCAGAAATTATCCCCTTGTCGCATAAGGGTATAAATTCAACTTCTGAAGTATTTTCAAAGTTTGAAGGCAATGCTTGAGACTTTAAAAAATAAGATCTAGCTTTTTCGCTATTTAACAAAGAAGCAAAATAGCCTTTCAATCCTTTGAAACCTTTAGTATTTTCATACTGAGCATATTGTAATATAAGAGAAAAATGTTTTTTTTCAAAAAGTGGAGGATGTCCACATTCTTCTAAAAAAGTAGGAATAAGAAGAGAAATATTCTTCCCCTCTTCTTTGTTTCTTTTTCTTTGCTCTAGCAAGAAAGTGAGAGTTGAACTTTTTATAAGAGCGGCATCAACAGGAAGAATAAAGCTTGCTTCAACACTTTTTTGTAAAGAAGCAATTCCAGCACAAACAGAAGAAAACATTCCTTTATCAAAATCTTTATTATAAACAAAAGTACAATTTAAATTTGTATGGGCAAGTCGAATTTTTTCTTCTTCGTAACCAAGCACAACAATGATATCCTCTACACCAGCTTTCTTAAAAGTATTTACAACTTTTTCAAGCATGGTGAAGCCATTTTCTATCTCAAGCAAAGCCTTATGCTTTGTTTTCATACGAGAAGAATATCTACCACAAAGAATAATACAGGACACATTGTTATACATAC
>CAYJHN010000212.1:0-2062 GCA_964369985.1 uncultured Desulfovibrionaceae bacterium
AAAAGGTTTTGTTTTTCCTTATGCCATGAACTTGCTTTTTCAAAAATAATAAATAAGCCGTTCCAAAGCCCCCAAATAATAAAATTCCAGCTTGCACCATGCCATAAACCAGTAGCAAAAAAGACAATGAATAAATTTATATACACTCTTGTAGGACTTACTCTATTTCCACCAAGCGGAATATAAAGATATTCTTTAAACCATGTAGAAAGTGAAATGTGCCAACGCCGCCAAAATTCTGTAATAGAACGAGATATATAAGGATAATTAAAGTTTTCCAAAAATTTAAAGCCAAAAATAGCACCTATGCCTATAGCCATATCTGAATAACCGCTAAAATCATAATATAGTTGTAAGGAGTAGCAAAGTGCACCTATCCATGCAGATAAAGCGTCTAGTTCTGAAAGTGGAACAGCATAAATATTATCAGCTACAAGACCTACATTATTTGCTATAAGTACTTTTTTTGACAGACCAACTACAAATCTTTTCACGCCATAAGAAACTTTTTCAAAGCTTTCTTCTCGTCCAAGTATCTGCTCTTCAATATCTTTATATTTTACAATAGGACCTGCTACAAGTTGAGGGAAAAAGCTGATATAAAGAGCAAGATTGTAGAAATTTCTTTGTACTTTAACTTCATTTCTATACACATCAACCAAGTAAGAAAGAGCTTGAAAAGTATAAAAAGAAACACCAATAGGCATAATAACATCAATAAAGTTGTATTCAGCCTTTGTCACACTTTGTAGTGTTTCAAGTAAGAAATTGAAATATTTGAAATATACTAAAAATGAAAGATTTATAACAAGGCAAAGCAGAAGAAATATTTTTTTGTGTGCTTGGTATTTGCTTATAGCAAGTGCACCTAAATAGTTTGTTAAAACAGTAAGAAACATGATTGAAAGGTAAAGAGGTTCGCCCCAAGCGTAAAAAAGAATTGAAGCCAAAAGTAAGACAATATTTCTCGCTTCCTTTCTCACTAAAAGGTATGTCAGGCAGACAATAGGCAAGAATAAGTAAATAAATGTCATTGAAGAAAAAACCATTATTCACTCTCCTCTAATGTGGGTGTAGGCAAATCTAAAAGTTTTGGTAAAAGGCTTTCAACACTTTCAAGTATAAATATTTGCGGTGCTTGCTTTTCAATAAAGCTAAAGTTCAAAGGTATGGCACTAGAATGTTTGACAAGATTTTCAAATGAGGTCGCAAGATAGGGCATCATTCCAACAGAAAAAGAGTCACCTAAGATAAGAGCTTTTTCTTTGCCTTCTTTATTTTGATAGTATTCTTCACCAGTATCTATTTTTTCAACTGTATAGCTAGGCTTTAAAGAAGGAACAGAATAAATTACTTCTGTGTCGCCTAAACGCAGATCCTGCGAAGCATTTTTGCCTTCTATAAGTTCTGAATATGTCCATACAGGAATAGCATGTTTTTCATTGATTTTCTTCATCAATTCTTGATAGCCTACAAAGGCTCCAAGCTCATTCCAATGCGTATCCGCTTTCCAATAAAGGAGAGCTGTGCTTTTTTGTGCATGCAAAGCATCATAAGGATAAATAAGTTCAACAGCTGTATGTTCTTGTAAATATTTGATAAGTTGATTTGCCCTGCTTTGTGAATCAGGATTTATCTGCTTATACTAGTGATAATATTCACCATAAATCTTATTTTTATCAGGTGCAATATAGAAATAAAAGTCTATATTTCTGCTTTCACACCATTTTTTTATCTCTTCAAGAGTGTGAGCAAGCTTTTCTAGCTGGTTTTCTGTAAAATAATCAATGTTTTGAAAATTCCGTATACTATCATTTCCTTTATAAAAAGCCCAACCATCTGCGGCTAAAAAAGCAGATTTAGTTTCAACTCTACCTATTAGGAAATTTTTAATAGAATTATGTACTTTAATAAAGTCTTTTCTGCCCCAAAATCTGTCGTTATACCAATTATCAAACTCTCTACCAAAGTCAATATTTACTTTCTGTGCTATAAAAAGCTGTGGAAAAGGAGCTAAACGTCTGTTTTCTTCTTTTGAAACTTCTACTTTATCTATTTTGAG
>CAYJHN010000212.1:2072-2608 GCA_964369985.1 uncultured Desulfovibrionaceae bacterium
AAAACACAATTTATTTTCTGCTTTGCACTTATTATATAAAACTTGCTTGCATAGGACAAAAGTAAGTAAAAAATCAAGCTTGCAAAAGTTGCAATGATGATAAATAAAGCATAGTCAATTAAAATATAAGCCTGCACACCTGAAATATCTTGTAAATTAATAAGGCCAGAACCTTTTGGTGATGTAAAAGAAAATTCTATGCCTTCATTATTTGTAAGAGCTGTAGCATCTAAGGTAGAAAGGCTTGAAAAATCATTTATTTTACTTGACCATAGGCCTTTAAGTTCTATATCTTTTATAAGAAATTTTTTGCCTAAAAGGTTTTCATTGATTTGTGTAAAATCAAATGTAAGTTTATCAACAAATCTCGTTTTAATTAAAAAAGTCAAACTTACACTCTTTGCAATATCTACTTCTTGAGTTTCTGATGCTCTATGTGATTTGTCGTAAACACGAACTTTTAAAAAGTCTACATTGTCTACGCTTTCTTGAAGAGGAGTAAAAGTATATGTTAATTCAATAGGTTTTAGCGAAAA
>CAYJHN010000212.1:2618-3106 GCA_964369985.1 uncultured Desulfovibrionaceae bacterium
CTTATATATTTTATTTTACTCATAAAGCACCTATTTTTTCTGGCCTTATTTTTATATTTTCAAAAGTCATACTTGCAAAAAATCAATAAAAGAATTCTCATAAAAACATCTTCAAAAGCTGAAAAGAAGTAGCATGCAAGGCCTATATTGTCAATATTTCAGGAATGAAGATGAAATACAAGACAAGCAAAAAACGAATAGCACAAGGCAAAAGACAAAACTTGCAATAGGCAAAGTATCAGTGTATAGAACAAGAAATAAATTTTACTTTGGGCGGTAATATGTCAAAATTGGAAAAAGACAGATGCGAGGAATTTAACCTCTATTTCTATGACAAAAAATACTTAGCCTTGCTTAAAAAAGTAATTTCAAAAGATTATAGTATAGACAAAAGCCTTATGCTTAAAAAAACTGCTGACACACAAGTAATTATAATTAACAACAAAAAATACGTTCTTAAAGAAATCTACAAATTGCCTTTTATCAAG
>CAYJHN010000212.1:3116-3531 GCA_964369985.1 uncultured Desulfovibrionaceae bacterium
AAGTTTCTTTCGCTCTTTAGAAAAAGTCAATGTCTTGAAGTACTTATAAACACGCACAAATATATTTCTAAAGGCTTTGATGAAATTGGTATTGTTTATGGAGTGGGTGAAGAAAGAACACTATTTGTAAAAAAACAATTCTTGCTTATGGAATACATAGAAGGAAGAATACTTAATTTTTCTACAGACTTTGAAAGACTAGAAGAATTTTTAATTCGTTTGCATAAATCGCATGCCTACCATGGTGATGTACACGAACGAAACTTTTTAATTGATGAAAACAATAGATTAAGAGCTTTAGACACAAGATTAAAAAGCAATATCATTGCTAATATAGGTGGCCATTTAGACATGCATAAGTTTAGACGTACTTTTGGTGAGCAAAGCCCCTACCCTTATAAAAAAAATCTTGCTT
>CAYJHN010000213.1:0-3519 GCA_964369985.1 uncultured Desulfovibrionaceae bacterium
GGTAGTCCTTTGGCCGTCGGAGACAAAAAAGGAAATTATTTCCTTTGGCCGTCGGAGACAAAAAAAGGAAATTATTTTCTTTAGCCGTCGGAGACAAAAACTATCTCAATTTTCTTACTTCTACAGCTTGAGCATGAGCTTCAAGAGCTTCTAATCTTGCAAAGCGTGCAATTGAATCTGCATTTTTGTGTACAAAAGAAGATGATATAGCAAGAACATTTGTCTTTTTAATGAATGTATCAACACTTAATCCAGAAGAAAAACGTGCTGTAGACATTGTTGGTAAAACATGGTTAGGACCTGCGAAGTAATCGCCTGTAGATTCAGCTGAATACTGCCCTAAGAAAAGAGCACCTGCGTTCTTTATGTATGGTACTAATTCCCATGGATCACTTGTCATCACTTCCATATGTTCAGGCGCAATAAAGTTTGAAAATTCAAGACATTGCTGCATGTTTGGCAAAACAACTAAACCAGACCAATCTTTTAATGATTTTTTTGCAATTTCTTGTCTTGGTAATTCTTTTAATCTTTTTGCTAAAAATTTCAATACTTTTGCAGCAAGTGATTTTGAAGTAGTAACTAAAATAGCAGAAGCCATTGTGTCGTGTTCAGCTTGTGAAAGCATATCTGCAGCAATATAATCTGCATTTGCAGTATCGTCAGCAAGAATAAGAATTTCGCTTGGACCAGCAATCATATCAATAGCAACATGCCCTTGCACCATACGCTTAGCCGCAGTCACATAAGCATTTCCTGGTCCTGTTATAATATCAACAGGCTTAATGCTTTGCGTTCCATAAGCTAGAGCCGCAATAGACCAAGCACCACCAACAGCATACACTTCTTTAATATCTAAAAGATAGGCTGCCGCTAAAATATAAGGATTTAAAGTACCATCTTCACGCGGTGGGCTCACAACAGCAATTTCTTGCACACCAGCAACTTGAGCTGGAATAGCTCCCATAAGCAAAGAAGAAATAAGTGGAGTGTTGCCACCTTGCCCGCCTGGAACATAGATACCTGCTCTATAGATAGCTTCAACTTTTTGTCCTAATATAGTGCCATCGTCTCTAGTATGAAACCATGATTTTTGCTTTTGCATTTCGTGAAATTGCTTAATATTTGTAGCTGCTTCTTGTAAAATTTTATAATCTTCAACAGGAATTGAGGCCGCTGCTTCAGCAATTATATGATCTGGTACTCTAAAATAGCCTTCACAGTTTTTATGATCAAAATCCTTTGTATATTGAATCAAGGCAGTATCACCATTTTGGCGAACATTATCAATGATTTCTTTAGTTTTTATATCTATTTCAGGGTTAAATTCATCTCTTTTTGATAAAGATAAAAAAGCTTGCATCGCTTCTTTTACATCGTTTAATATCAATTCTTTACATGGCATAAAAAAACTCCTTGCGTGTGATAATGCACTTCATAAATGAACTTACTAAAAATAGCTTTATTTATGATAAATGTCGAGATTTTTTTTATTATAAAAAAGAGCTTGCTGAATGTAGACTTATATATTATATTTCATTAACTTGTTTTTACTCTTAAATCGGGCAAAAAACTAGCAATAAAATTAAATAATAACATACTTTTAGAGTGAGTACAAAATGTATAAATTATTATTAACGTATATTTATGTTTACTTTTTTTCACTAATTAATGCCTCTCTAGTGAGTTATAGTTTAGGTGATATAAATTTATTTTATGAAATGTGCTATTATGCAATTCTTCCGTCATTTGCTGTCAGCTCAGTTCTTCTTTTCTTCAATCCTATAAGTATTATAGTTGAAACTCTGCTCTTTTTTATTGCAGGCATCTGGAATCTTGTTACAATCTTCTATGCCTACACCTTCCAAAAACATGTAGAAACTCTTTCTACATGCATTGGAATTTACAAAGGTGATATAGATGTTTTTAAATACGTAGAACCATATACAAATATCGAACTTATCGTACTTTTATTTGTTTCTATTTCTTTGCCACTTCTTCCTTGGCACTTTTTAAACTATTATAAAGAAACAATTTCCATAAAAGCAAAATTTTTACTTCTCTTACTTTCAGCAGTAATTCTTTTAATTCCAATGAATCTAGATTCTTCACAACAAGCTTCTGCTCTTAGCTTAAATAAATCAACTGTAGAGCAAAACCTTGATAAACTTTTTTATATCAAGTATAGCTTGCTCTTCCATAAAGAACTTGAAGCGCACAATAAGCAATTAGATCAAATACAATAGCATTTGCTTTTTTTCGTTCTTTATATCAGTATTCTTTGTATCTAGTTTGAATAACTTATCTATTCAAGCGAGTTATTAAAATTTAGCTAAAATTTAATTTACACAAGTATGAGGTTTTTTTCATGAAGAAAGTAGCTAAGCTTTGCACATACTCATTTATGCTTTATCTATTTTTTGCATATGTTGGCCCACAACTTATTTCTTTTTTCCCAACGTGGCAGGCGTTAAACAACGCATTAGAAGAAAATAACGTCGAAGGTGGAGCTTTATTCTACACAGAAATCCCATTCATAGAAGAAGCTGAGCAAAATGTAAGAAATGGTGTTGAAAAAGGCATGGCTTTAAGAGAAAAAGATTAAAGCAAAACTAATATTCCAATAAATGAATCAATTTAAATCCATAGAAAACAAAGGAACATTTATGAAAAAAAGTAATATAAAAGACTTATTAAATGCAAATAGCCCAAAAGAAAATATCACTCTATGTGGCTGGATTCGTACAAGAAGAGATTCTAAATCTTTTTCTTTTTTAGAAATAAACGATGGCTCATGCCTTTCAAATATTCAATGTATTCTTGATGAAGGTACTAATGCTTATGCCACACTTACAAATGAAAATACAAATATCAATACAGGTGCAGCAATAAAGATTGTTGGTGATTTAATAGAATCACCGGGCAAAGGACAAAAATGGGAAGTAAAAGCTCTTTCTATGGAAGTTTTTGGCCTTGCAGACCCTGAAACCTTTCCTATACAAAAAAAACGACATACTGACGAATATCTAAGAACTATTGCTCATCTTCGTCCGCGTTCAAACAAATACGGTGCGACTTTTAGAATCCGCTCTGCTGCGTCCTTTGCTGTTCATGAATACTTTAAAAACGAAGGTTTTTACTATGTTCACACACCAATTTTAACCGGTGCGGACTGCGAAGGTGCTGGCGAAATGTTTAAAGTAACAACATTGCCAGATGGAAAAAGCGATTACAAAGAAGATTTCTTTGGCAAGCAAGCCCACCTCACTGTTTCAGGCCAATTAGAAGCTGAAACTATGGCAATGGCATTAGGTAAAGTTTATACTTTTGGCCCAACTTTCAGAGCTGAAAATTCAAATACACCTCGCCACGCAGCAGAATTTTGGATGATAGAACCTGAAATAGCTTTTGCAGATTTAGAAGACGACATGCAATTAGCTGAAGGGCTCACAAAATATGTTATCAAATACTGTATGGAAAATTGCACAGAAGACCTTGCTTTATTTGACCAATTTGTTT
>CAYJHN010000214.1:0-3503 GCA_964369985.1 uncultured Desulfovibrionaceae bacterium
ACAGATTTACAGTCTGTTCCCTTTGGCCACTCGGGAACCCCACCACGCTACGTTTTACCGTATAAGTTTTGTATTTCTACAAAACCATGCAAGAAATAAAAATATCTTGCAGCCAACTGCCAATTAGTCTTGACAGTTTTTTAAAGGCAGTGATTAACACTGCCTTCAAATATTGTTCATGGCTTACCATGAAAGAAATTTGTGGAGCTGGCGATGGGACTTGAACCCGCAACCTACTGATTACAAATCAGTAGCTCTGCCAATTGAGCTACGCCAGCACAAGAAGAGGTATATCGAGAATGCCCCACAATGTCAAGCCTTTTTTTTATTTTTTTTTATTTTTTTTCAAACTTTGTAAAAAGATAAATATAATCAATAGCTTACAATATTATTTTTCTTTCGTTTAATATGTGTTTTTTGTGCTATTTTCCTCTTTATTTTCTCTTTTTTCTTCTGGATATGTTTCATAAGAGACCATAGTAGGATCTAAAACAAGTTCGTCTTTAATTAAAACATCATCTTTTTCAGCATTATTTTTCGAATTAATATGTTCTTTACTCTCTATATTAAAGTTAACAAAGTCTTCTTTAACATTTTCTTCTTTATTTTTAAATGCTTTAAAGCCTGAAGCCATAAATTTAAACTTTTTCCCTTCCTTTGATTTTTTCATTGAATTATCAATAGGAATGAATTTCATTGTATCTTTGTTATTTTGGCTCTCTTCTTTAATAGCATTAGAGATTTCTTCTATTTTCTTTGCTTCAACAACATCTGCCTCATGATAAGCCTTTAAAAGTTCTACCACATAAGATCTAAATGCCTCTCTACCCTCATTTATAGATAACGAAGCTTGACAGCCAGCAAATTCTAGCATGCTTTTATCATCTTCATTGTCATAAAGCCCTAAAAGAACACTTTTTTTAAGTGTATTTTCTTTTTCATACAAACGTACTTCATTTATTAATGTTTCTAAGCTTGCTTTGCTTACTGTTGTGTCTACGATAAGCAGACTTGGTTGTACTGCAACAAATTGCTTATACGCATCTTCTATATTCATTGCTTCAAGCACATGACATTCTATATTTGATAGCCTAAAGGCAAGCATATATTTTTGCTTTGGATTGTGCGAGAGAATAAGCACTTTATCAAAACGGGTTTTCTTTTCAGCATTATAGCCTGTAATGAGTTTTTCTGTAATGCCGTCGTCCTCTAAAGCAATAAAGGAAAGTGTAAATGAATATTCTAAACCTTTAGCTGTATGCTCTGTGTAAAAATCTCCATAATAATCAGAGCTTAATTCCCAAACCTTTGTGAGCAAGGAGGCTGATCTTCTATAAGGAGGCATGCCCGCACCTGAATCTCCCACAATGAAAGACAGTCTACCCGGATTATTCGAGCATTTATCTCTTTGCACTCGAAGATATACTGAACCTTTTTCAGTAGCTCGCATAGAATCTGACAAGAGTTCAAAGAGTAGCTCGCCAAAATATTCTCTATCGCCAACAAAATACTTACCTACATGCGGAGCTTTTATCCATGACAAAGCAACTAGATTTGAATATTCTGCCTCTCGCAAGCGTGCAAAGATTTCTTTAATCAATTCTTCTATATCAAAAGCTTGATTGATTTTTTGCTTTGCTTTTTTTAATGACTTATCTCTTAATATAAGTGGAAGCTCTTTTAATTTGTCGGAAATATTTTTTGCGTATAAGGAAATGTTATCAACTTTTTCCATCAAATCATCAGCAGAACTATTGTCCTTTATCTGATTTTCAAGGAAACAAAGTTCACGCATAATTTTTTCAAGACTAGGCCTGAAATTTGAGTCTATTTTTTCAGTAAGTTGTAATTCGTTAAACTTTTCTTCTACTTTTTCTTCGTGGCTTAGCTCTGTCTCGATTCTCAGATTTTCATGATTTATTCTATATTCAACTTCTTTTTCCTGAACTATTTCAGGAGCTACTTCTTTACTTTTTTCTACATTACTATCTTGTGATAAATTTTCTTCTGCTTCTGTGTTAAAAGAAAGATCAGGAATTTCATTTCTTATTACTTTTTCTGTATTATCAGTGAAGTTCTGCGAAATATTTATTTCTTCTATTTCACTCTTTGCCTTATCTTCATTTCTTTCATTACCAAGTACAAAGGCATTTTTCTTCTTCGTTTTTTTATTTCTTTTTACAGCTGAATAGATTTCATCTTTTGAAAAAACAAGCAAGATAAAAGCTAACACCTGCCCAAGTAAAGGCAGAAGAGAGATTAAATCGAGATTATAAGCGTCAAAATAGCTCAATGCATCTATATTAAAGAGAATAGCTAAAGCAAATACAACACTCACAAATAAAACAAAGTTAGCAGATAAGCATATTAATGATGCATACACTCCGCTAAAGAGAAGAGGAAATATAAGAAGAAAATAAATTAATGTGTAGATTTGCCATAGTTCAATATAGCGTACGCAATAGGCAAAAGAAGGAGCAAGCACTAAGAAAGGTAAGAAAAATCCAATAATACCCGCAAGTAAGAAAAACAAATCTACAACTTTTGCTTTTTCAGAAGTTTTTAATTTTGCTTTTAATGTAAACTGCAATGAAAAAAGAGCAAGGGCAACAGCAAACAATGTAGCTATATCAGTAGGTAATATATGCCCCTTTGGCGTAACAGGAAGGCCGAAATAATTTATAGCAAGCAAGCAAAAACCAAAAATAGATAAGGCAATTCGCCAGCTTTTTCTCGATAAAAGGGCTGTGAGTAAAGCAATAGCAGTAAGCACAGCAAGAACAATCATCAAAATTTCTTTGAAAAGTTTTGCTTTATCTTCACTAGAATCGGAAGGCACAAAACGCGGATCAAACCAAATACTTGGCAAACCTTGTATAGCAATGTATATTTCGCCACCTTGGCGTAATTCTTCTACTGCAAAAAAGCCTTGTGCGTTTTCTTTTCTTTGCACAGCATCTAAATATTTTGGTTTAAGCCAAACATTTTTTTCACCTTGAATATTTGCACCTAAATCAAGCAGTGGAACAGCATCGCCAATAAGATCAAAAGGTGCAATAAGCAGGCGAACCCATGTTGTGCCTTGTGCTTTTATATCATAGGATGTAGTAAAATCGGACACAATTGATGGGTTAGCCACACTTTCAACACGTAAATCTGCATTAGTATCTACAAAATAATAAAGATATTCTTTTAAAGGAGCAAGCTCTCCATCAACATTCAGTACATATTCTGGAGCAAGTGTTTTATGCTCTAGATTAATTGCTGCTTCTTTTAACAAATTAGGTATTGTTTTTGGTGGTTCAACAATATTTTCTGCCCTTGCAGTTAATGCAAAAGTAAAAAGAAGAAAAAAGAAGAAAAAAACAACTTGTTTTTGTGTGATACTTTTCATAGCAAACCTATAATCTTATTGATTTTGTTCCATTTCTTCAATGATTTCAGAAAGAAGACTACCGTCAGGAGCTATAGTATCTGGATTTTGACTTACAAGAATCTTCCAT
>CAYJHN010000215.1:0-2070 GCA_964369985.1 uncultured Desulfovibrionaceae bacterium
AGAAGATGAAACCAAGAATGATAAGATTTGGGATAAGGTTGTAAGGTTTTGCTAACTTAGCTTTTGTTTTTGAAAGCTCTGAATTGTCTTTAGACCATGCTTTTACAGCAGCTTCAGCAGCTGTGTTGAGCACTGTGCTTTCGTAATTTGCTTCCATTGCAAGACCTTCAGCGCTTCTTGCAACTGCAAAAGAAAGATCTACTTTTGATTGAAGTTCATCAATCTTTGCTTTCATTGGAGCATTTTTTGCTTCTGCTTCGCTTTCAGAAAGCATAAGAGCTGTAAGTGGGTTTGAAGTCCACTTGTTTGGAGTTTTGAAAAAAGCTAAAAGCTGTTTTGAGCCAGCTTCGCTATTAGATTTCAAGCCTTTTTTTTCTGCTTTTGCTTCAATAAGAGCAATAGTTTCAAAAGGTTTAGTTTCTTCAGTAGCAATTGTCATTTCAATGGATTTTAATTTTTCAGCATAATCTGCTTTATGTCCTTCTACAAAATAGAAGTAACTAAATAAAATTACGATAAAACCGATCCAAATTGCCCAGTAGTCTTCTTTTTTCCAGAGATCAGAAATGGAAGATTTTGCTTTGTCTACTACCTTTTCACTGTTTGACATAAATTCTCCTTGTTGCATTGCTTAATTATTTTTTTCACAAAAAACCATTAAAACATCTAAACTTATCTTTTTTTATCAAAAAAATAAAAAAATGTCAACTAGGTATATGACTTTTATTTCTAACTATCTAAAATTATTTGTTTTATTGTTTTTTCAAATAGGAATTATTACTAAAAGTATCTTATTGAAAATATTGATTATTTCTTGTTTTTCTCAAATATCTTTCTTTTTTTTCATTAAAATATAAATAATAAATCTTAGATAGGGAATATTTTCACTATTTGCTGAAAAAAGTAAAAAACACAGTAAAAATAAAACTCTTGAAAATTAATTCAAGAGTTTTATAAAATTTAAGAGATTTTTGTGAGAATGACATCAATCATGCATATTATAAGAAATTGGAATGCGCACTTGCACGCACTTGCACGCACTTGCACGCACTTGCACGTACTTGCATTGATGAATTTATTTGTGAGAGTTTGGCATTTACTAGTTTATGAGCAAGTTTTTCGCTTGTTGAAATTTATTCTCATAATAAAGAAGAACATGTATTACACCGCATACATTAATCATATCATAGATGTTTGAAATGTTAGAAAAATCCATAAGTAAACCTCAATAGCTGGAAATTAATTTATTTTTTCTAATGTTTGCAAAATAAACTTTTGAGCTTTTTCAAAATCATCAATATTTGGATGTTTGCTTGCTTCTTCTAAACGAGCCTTTCTTTCATCTGTCATAGGATGTGCTTCGCTAGCATATTTATTCATTATTTCAATAACTTTAGGATCTACTTTTCCCTGACAAAGCCATGAAGCGTATATTTTATTTTGCTTTTCTTCTTGATTTGCAAGTTCTTCGCCCTTTTTCATGCTCTCTTTTGCATGTTCTGAATCAGGCCAAGCACCAAGTGTGCCAAAGAAAATAATATTTTTATTTTTAATTTGTGAAATAAAATCAATAGCTTCTTTGTTTGGCATGCCTTTGTCTACCCAATATCCACAGATAATAGTATCAAAAAGGCTGTAGTCAGGATTATCTTTGATAGACATAATTGTAGCATCGTTTACTACTTTGTGAATTGCCTCAGCAACAGCTTTTGTGTTTCCTGTTAAGCTTGAATATGTTATTAATATCTTCATCTTATTCTCCGCAATACTCTTGCTTCATTTCAAGAAATGATGTTTTTACACTTTCAATTAATTTCTTATTTTCTCTACCAAGATAGATGGTAAATTTGATTTCACCTTCTTTATCAAAAAAAGCAAGATGATGGCTTTCAAGCCCCATAAAAGGAAGTGAAATAAAGCCAATAGCTTCTAAATCATCTATCTTGATATGACCGCCAATATTTGTGCCGTCTTCTTGTGAAACATTATAATAAGGGCCATGCGCTTTGCCTTTAGAAAGTTTGCCTTGAATTTCCAATACAGTACCTTTATAAATCATAATAAAAGTGC
>CAYJHN010000215.1:2080-3488 GCA_964369985.1 uncultured Desulfovibrionaceae bacterium
CACTTTTCCCACGCACAAGCCTTTGTCCAAATTTCTTCAAAATGGCTTGCTTTAGCAAGAGCACTCATTTCTTTAGGCATGGCTTTTGCTACTTCTAAATCGCTGATTTCAAGAGCAGAGGAAATTTGTGAAAGCATCATTACTTTGTTTTCTTCTAAGTATTTTGCTACCTTAATTTGCATGTTTTCAGTTTGAGACATCTTTTGATCCTTTTTCTAAAATAATAATTATAATATAAAATTTGCTTCATATTATAAAATTTGATTATTTAAATTATGTGAGAAAATATAATACAAGTTGAAATTATATCAATTTGTAAAATTAATATTTAAAGTATATTATAACAAATGTTTATGAGCTTATATAAAATAAACCTAATAAAGCACAGTGTTTTTTAGTAATTATTTGATGCATACTTAACTTTAATAGCATTGAATGCACAATAAATTAATCTACTAATGGCAGCCTAATCACAGAAGAACAGGCTTGTTCAATAAGTTCTAAATCGTGTGTTATTAATAAAATTGAAGTGTTTTGACTTGCAAGTTTTTCAAGAGAAGCTTTTATTCTTTGCATATTTTTCCCATCAAGTCCACTTGTTGGTTCATCGAGAATAAGAACATCTGGTTTTTTTGCCAGTGCACACGCAATGATAACTCTTTGCTTTTCACCGCCAGAAAGTGATTGTGGGTGCCTATGGGCAAGGTTTTTGAGGGCAAAAGAATCAAGAAGTTCTAAGGCTTCGTCAGTAAAATCTGATTTTTTCTTGTTTTTTCTTTTAAAAAATGAAAGTCCTTCGTTTTTTTGTTTATGGGCAAGCACAAAACATGTTTGTAATTCTTCAAGCACTGTACGCATTTGTAATTGATGATCAGCATTTTGTAAGACAACACCTATGTGTTTGATCATCTCTTTTTGTTTGATTTTTTTGTTGTTTATAGAAAAAGAGCCTTCTTGCACTTTGTTTAGGCCTGTGAGTATTCTTGCAAGCGTTGTTTTTCCTGTACCATTATCCCCTATAAGTGCAGTAATTCCATTAGCTAAGCTCATTGAATTATTAGTATAAATGTTTTCTTTGCCCTTATATGCAAAAGTGAGCTTTTCAACAAATAAACCTTTTTCTTTGGCTTTTTCTTGATTAACTTCAGGAAGACTTTGTCTTGCGTCTTGAACTTTTGCAGATCTTAAACCGTATTTCTTTCTTAATTCCTCAGAATAAAGTAAAGAAAAATCTCCTTCTTCTTTTATTTCGCCTTCTTGCATTACAATAACTCTATCAGCAATGTTTTCAAGCCAGTAGAGCCTATGATCTACAATAAAAATTGCCATGCCAGCTTGCTTTAATTCAAAAAGTTTTTTTGCTAAATCAAGTGTTGCTTCAGGGTCTAAATTTGCAGTTGGTTCATCT
>CAYJHN010000216.1:0-2044 GCA_964369985.1 uncultured Desulfovibrionaceae bacterium
ATGATAATTACCCTTTCTAAATTTATCTTGTTTTAGCTTAATAACATTTTTTACAATCTTACCCCATACCTTTATCCCTAATACTTGCGAGGCATTATGAAAAATTCACAAACAAAGAGTAAAAAAGAAGCAATTTTATTTGTTCACACTTTAGATCACGAAGGACGCGGACTTGCGCGCGACGAAGAAAACCGCGTGATCATCATTGAAAATGCTCTATTAGAAAGCAAAGTAAGAGTTGAAATAGACAGAGAAAAGAAAAACTTAGCCTTTGCTCACACTCTTGAAGTTTTAGAAAAATCACCTTATGAAGTAGACGCTCCATGTAAAGACGCTAAAGAATGTGGTGGTTGCACATGGCAGGACTTTGATTATAATGAACAAATTAAAACAAAGAAAAAAATTGTTCTTGATGCTTTTTCAAAAATTGCAAAATACAGCCTTCCTGAAAATTTTTCTGTAAATAAAGCGAGCAAAACATTTAAATACAGAAATAAAATGGAATTTTCCTTTGGTTTTGATGAAAATGACAAAGAAGTTTTAGGCTTAAAAAAGAAAGCTTCAAATGCATGCATAGAAGTTGATTGCCTTCTATGTAAACCTATAATAAACAGAATTATTCGCAGATTACAGATGCTTTGTTTCAGTGAAAAACTTGAAGTGTTTTTTGCAGAACACAAAGAACCAAAAGGCTTTTTACGCTCTGTTGTAGTGAGAACAAATGAAGATAATTCTTCTTTACTGCTTGAAATAATCACTTTCCCACGTCCAGCTTTCAACCAAGACCTCTACAATATATGCAGAACATTGAAAGAAGAATTTCCTGAAATTACAGGCATTGTGCACTCTACAAGAAAAAACCTTCTTCCTATTGCTTTTGGCGAAAAAGCCATTGCCCAATTTGGTTCAAAAGAAATGAAAGAAAACATGAAGATTGGACAAGAAAACCTTGATTTCAATTATGGCTATCAATCATTCTTTCAAACAAACACACAAGAAGCTTCCTTGCTTTATTCAAAGGCAATTGAATTAGTAAAATCCTTAGATGTCAAGAAGTTTGCTGATATATATTGCGGTGTTGGCGGTGTTGGTATCAGCATTGCTCACGCTTTTGCGAAAAATGGCAAAAAAACAAAATTACTTGGTCTTGAAATAAATAAGCAGGCTTGTGAATTTGCAAAAAGAAATGCAGAAAAACTTTCACTTGATGCAGAATTTACCCTTGCCGATGCTAAATCTCTTTCAAAATTTTTAAAGATGAATAAAGGCTTAGATCTTATTATATTAGATCCACCACGAGCTGGTATAGAAAAAGAAAGCCTTGCTGCACTTTTAAAAGCAAAAATTAAAAACATTTTCATTAGCAAGAGATTTTTCGCAACTTCAAGAAAATTATAGCCTTGAAAATCTGCAATCATTTGATCTCTTTCCGCATACGCCACATGTCGAAAGTCTTATGCTTCTTAGTCTAAAAAAATAAATATATACGCATAATTAAACCCACTTGTATCATAGGCAAGTGGGTTTAAAAATAAATTAGAATTAGAATTTTCATCAAAAATGATATAAAAAAAGCCCCAAATAAATTTGAGGCTTATTTTTTATCTATAAAGAATTATCTATAAAGAATTATCTGTAAAGAATTATCTATATAGAATTATTTATAAAGAATTCTATATAAAGAAAGACAGATTCTTTTAGCATATATGAAATGGCTTTAATTATATAAAATATTTTTATTTAACAAAGCAATTTTTATAAAGATAAAAAAATGTTATACACAATTTATTCTCTACCTTGGTATTCGCGAGATTCTGTGTTAACTTTAATTTTGTCGCCAATGTTCACAAAAATCGGCACGTTAACAACAACACCAGTTTCTAAGGTTGCAGGTTTAGTTACGTTTGAAACAGTGTCACCCTTCACACCTGGATCTGTTTGAGTTACTTCTAAAACAACAGAGTTAGGGATTTCGATGTCTATAGCTTCACCTTTATAAAGTAATACTTTACAAATTTGTGCTTCTTTGATGAAGTCAGCTTTT
>CAYJHN010000216.1:2054-3487 GCA_964369985.1 uncultured Desulfovibrionaceae bacterium
GAAGTAGATTCTCTTTTTACTTGAAGCTGTTCGTAGCTCACTTGATCCATGAAAACTAAATCTTCGTCTTCTGGGTAAAGATATTGCATTTCTCTGTGTTCCATATCAGGTTTTTCTACTTTTTCGCCTGATCTGAAAGTATTGTCTACTACTCTGCCGTTGAGTAAGTTACGCAATTTTGTACGAATCATTGCGCCGCCTTTACCTGGCTTAAAGTGTTGAAAATCAATAATTTCAAATGGTGTACCGTCAATTTCTATTTTCAAACCACGTTTAAATTCACTTGTTGAATACATTATAAAACCTCTAATTTTGCTATTTTTAACAGGCCAAAAGAAAGAAAACATGTTTTTCCCTTCTATATTCAACAAATTTTTATTTTTTTAAATTTATTTAACAGAAAGAAAATTCTTTTCTTAAGAGCAAGAATTTGTTATTTTGCCTTTTGTAGAGAAAATTGTCAACTTTTTACATTTCCATTTTTAAAATCATACGAGAAAAAAGATGTCAACAATAAAAAACAAAGAAAATCAAGAAGTTAAATTTCATTTCCCTGAAATAGAACTCATTTCTACCCTATATACCCCAGAACAGCTCACTCCGCCTCACGGCATACAAGTTGCACTTGCTGGTAGATCTAACGTGGGCAAATCCTCCTTACTCAATGCTCTTGGCAGAAGAAAAAACTTAGCAAAAGTAAGCTCAACTCCCGGTAAAACGCGTTCAGTTAATTTTTTTAATGTAAAAAAATATGATTTTTTCTTAGTTGATTTGCCAGGCTATGGATACGCAAAACGCTCAAAATCCGAACGCGATGTATGGGCTGAACTTATTTCGCAATATTTAGCAGAAACTGAAAATCTCAAACTTTTGCTTATATTAATTGATGTACGCATTCCACCTCAAGAATTAGACAAAAAGATGCTAGCCTTTGCCACACAAGTAGGACTTAAGACACTGCCAATACTTACAAAATGTGATAAAGTAAAACAAAAAGACCTAGCTCAAGCACAAAATTTCTGGAAAAATCTTTCAGGCACTATGCCAATGCCTATTTCAGCTCACACAAATTACGGTGTAGAAAAGCTTTGGAAAAGACTTATAGAAACGGTTGAAATACATAGAGATGACGACGATATTTTAAATCCAGTCTCAGCTAATGACGATGACTTCTTTGACGAAAATCAAAACACAGAAAACAATTTTAGCGATTTCATAGACGATACGACAAATTAATACATTTTACTAAAGAGTAATATAAAAATTATGCTTGATATTTCAACACTAAACGAAGCACAGTACAATGCTGTCACCGCAAAAGAGCAATCACTCTTAGTTATTGCTGGTGCTGGTTCTGGAAAAACACGCACTCTTGTTTACCGCTTAGCATGGCTTATAGAGCAAAATGTGCCCGTGCACAATATGCTTTTGCT
>CAYJHN010000217.1:0-1761 GCA_964369985.1 uncultured Desulfovibrionaceae bacterium
TAAAAGATTTTCTTAATTCGCTTGAAGATGAAGAAAAGGCTTAATGAAATTTTAATTTAAGCAATAAAATAAGAATGATGTGAGGTTTTTATGAACAGAGAAAAAGCTTTACAAGTTTATGCTGAAATTAATAATGATAACGAAATTAGAGAATTAGCAAAAGTTGACCTCTTCTTTTTGCTAATATGCATCATGGGACGAAAGGACATGAATAATGATTTTTTATTTGATAGATGTAGAGAAGTTCAAAAAAATCCAAATGGTTATTTAGATTTATGGGCAAGAGAACATTATAAATCTACTATTATCACTATTGGCTTAACTATCCAAGATATATTGAAAAATCCAAATGTTACAATAGGTATTTTTAGTCACACGCGAGCTATTGCTAAAGAATTTTTAAAGCAGATTAAAAGAGAGTTTGAAAGTAATGCAGTGCTTAAAAAACTTTTTCCGCATATTTGTAAACCAACGAACAAGGAAAGTAGGGAATTATCTCGAAATTGGTCTGAAGAAAAGATTCTTGTAAAAAGAAATAAAAATCCAAAAGAGGCTACAATAGAAGCATGGGGTCTAGTTGATGGACAGCCAACTGGAAAGCATTTTGATATTTTGATTTATGATGATGTAGTGACGCTTGAAAGTGTGAATACTCCAGAGCAAATCAAGAAAACAACAAGTGCGTGGAGGCTTTCGCTGAACTTAGGAGCAAGGGGAGGCGTGATTCGCATGATTGGAACTCGCTATCATTTGCTTGATACATATAACTCTATTATTAAGCAAGGTTCTGTTATTGCGCGAATTTATCCAGCCACAAAGGACGGTACAGAAAATGGCGAAAGTATTTTTTTAGATAAATCAATTTTAGAAAAAAAACGCAGAGATATGGGAGCTTATGTTTTTGCCTGCCAAATGCTACAAAATCCGCAACAAGACAAGATGCAATCCTTTAAGCAGGCATGGCTTAGGTTTTGGCTGCCTGAAGAAAAGCATTACCAAGCAATGAATAAAATTGTTTTAGTTGACCCAGCTAATAGTAAGAAGAAAAACTCTGATTATACTACTATGTGGCTTATAGGACGTAATTTTGATGAGAAATATTATGTAATTACAATGCTTAGAGATAGATTGAACCTTTCAGAAAGAGCAAGAAAATTATTTGAACTTGTGCGTAACTATCAAGTACAAAATGTTGCTTACGAACAATACGGTGTGCAGGCTGATATTGATCATATTAAAAGTGAAATGCAAAGAAATTGTTATCATTTTAATATCATTCCCGTTGGTGGAAAAATGGCTAAAAATGATAGAATTAAACGCCTTGAAAGTGATTTTGAGCAAGGCAATATATTTCTGCCAACTACCTGTCATTATATGACTTACGAAGGAAGATTTGACGATATGACACAAATCTTTATCAAGGAAGAATATCTTGTTTTTCCTATGTCCTCGCATGATGATATGCTTGATGCTTTAGCAAGATTGCATGATGTAGAATTAACAACACCTAAGAGTTTTGAATTGCAAACAAAAAATATAAAATCACGCTCTGATTATGATGTGTGGCAAAGGAGATAGTATGCCAACACTTGAAATAAAAGTGCTTGATAGTACAAATAAAGATTTTTTGTGTGATTATTATGAAAAAATGCAAGAAGAAAGGCTTTTAGCTTCATTTTTATACAGCGATTCTTCTTTACAAAATTTTTTAGATTTTACCTATAAACAATGGATTTATACTTGTTTTTTAGATGATAATCC
>CAYJHN010000217.1:1771-3480 GCA_964369985.1 uncultured Desulfovibrionaceae bacterium
TTTTTTCATTTTTGTATGTTTGAAAATGGCAAGGCATATAGTTTAGAATTTGGTAAAATGATTTTTGAAACTGTTTTTAGAAATAATAGTTTACAAATAATTTTTGGCCTAACTCCAAAAGTATATAGGCATGTTTTTCCTTTGCTTTATCAAATAGGCATGAAAGAAATTTTTGAAATTGAGGAAGCTTGTATACTTAAAGGAAAGAAAAGAGCAGGGATTGTCAGCTGTATTACAAAGAAAAGATTTTATGAAGTAAATATTAATAAAAATCAAAATGAGAAGGAGAAAGCATTATGAAAGTAACAACAAAGGCTGTGTATGATGTAAAAGGTAATTTGGTATTTGAAGAAAAGTATGAATATATTGGTGAACTTAGTCTTTGTGGCGGCGGTTCAAAGGGTGCTTCAACACCTGATGTAACACCAGCTCCTCCTCCAGTTGAAAAGGTGCAAACAAAGGCCATAAGTGAAAGTGCAAAAGTTGCTAGGGATAATCAATTAGAAAAATCTTTGAAATCAAAGGGGATTAAATCCAGCATACTTACAAATACTGAAGAAGAAGCTTCATTGCTATCAAGTGTGAATAACACAAAAAGCACAAATACAAAAAGCCTTTTAGGACAATAATATGACAATAAATGAAAAGATAAACGAAATTCAAATGCTTTATGAAGATTTGAAAAATAAAAGAGCTTCCTGGCTTTCTTATTGGCAGCTGCTTGCGGAAAACTTTGATGCAAGGGGTTTTAGAGATAGTGAAACTTCTAATGAACACAATGAAGTGCTTATAAATAAGAAACTTGTAAACACTTCCCCTGTAATTGCAGCAAGAACGCTTGCTGCTGGTATGCAAGGTGGAATGACATCACCTGCAAGGCCTTGGTTTAATTTACGTCTTCCTAAAAGTCATTCTCTACTTTCAAAGAAAAAAATTGATGAAGAGGGAAAAAGTCATTATGAGGACATTGATCATGAAGTGCTTGAATACATTGATCAAGTAAGCGAAAGAATGAGAATTATTTTTCAGAATTCAAATTTTTATAATGTAATGTTTCAGGCATATCAGCAGCTTGGAGTTTTTGGTTCTGCTTGTATTTTGGAAGAAGCCTCCTTAGATGGTTTTTGCTTTACCTGCATGCCTGTGGGGACTTATGTTTTTGATGTGAACGCAAAAGGCCATGTGGACACATTAATAAGAAAGATTTGGCTTGATGCTCGTCAGCTTATTTTGGAATTTGGTGAAGAATTTTTACCAGAAAGTTTGACCTCTGAAAAGGCTATAAAAAACAGACAAAAATACGAGGTTTATCACGCAATTTTGCCTAATAATATGCATGAAAAAGCTTATATTTCGCTTTATTACATGAATATGAAAGACAATGAAGGCAATTATATTATTTTACGTGAAAGTCATTTTGATTCGCAGCCATTTTTTGGAGTAAGATGGGATGTGCAAGCAGGTGATATTTATGGTAAAAGCCCTGCAATGGATGTATTAGGTTCTGCAATGCTTTTACAAACAGTCGAAATGGATACAGCAGAAGGCATACACAAACAAGTCAATCCGCCTGTGAATGCACCGGCTGAATTGCAAGCAATTGGAGTTGATCTTTCAGCTGGGGCAGTAAACTTTGTTTCAAGTAATTTAGGAGCACAATTAGGTGTTGTGCCAACTTTAGAGCTACGACCTGATGTAAATGCTGCATT
>CAYJHN010000218.1:0-3445 GCA_964369985.1 uncultured Desulfovibrionaceae bacterium
TTTTTGCAAGCGAGGTTTCGTCCACAGCGTGGCGAAACAAATCTATACAGAAAGGCAATAAGGTCGATTTATAGATAAAGTGAGCAAAGCGAACAAAGGCTTCAGCGAGCGAAGCAAAAACGACGTTTTTTGCAAGCGAGGTTTCGTCCACAGCGTGGCGAAACAAATCTATACAGAAAGGTAATAAGGTTGATTTATAGATAATACATGTAAGCAAAGCGAACAAAGGCTTCAGCGAGCGAAGCAAAAACGGCGTTTTTTGCAAGCGAGGTTTCGTCCACAGCGTGGCGAAACAAATCTATACAGATAACTTGATTTATATAAAGGGAAAGCAATGCTTTCCCCTACTTTTTCTACTAGGAGAATCGCTTTTCTCATCTGTCTTTCGTAGGGGCGAGCATTGCTCACCAGCAAATAATAAAAAATACTTTACTAAAGCCTTACTAGTAATTTTAAAACTAAAAAGTTTATGAAAAAAAAGGGGGGGAAACCATACTTTTCTAAGTGTGGCTTTCCCCCTCTATTTTACTTTATTTAACTAAAGTGTCATCATTCTAAACTAGGAGCAAGTAAGTTTGGTAAGAAAGTACTAAGCTCTGGAATGAGAACAAGCAAGATAATACAGATTGTGAGTGCTATAAGATATGGAATAACCGCAACTGATATTTTTTCCACACTCAATTTCGCTATTCAAGTGGCGGTGTGAGCATTGCTACGTTATTTGTAACAACAAGCACAATACCAAAGTGAATAAGGTCTATTCCAAGAGCTTGAATTGTTGGTAACAATACAGGCACAAGAATAATGATTGTTGATAATGTTTCCATAAACATTCCAAGGAAATATAATACTGCAACAATCAAGAATAATACCACAATAGGATTATCAGAAAGCCCTAAAATCATAGATGTTAATACTTCAGGAGTCTTTGTAAAGGTAAGAATTTTACCAAATAAAGAAGAAGCAGCAACAATAATCAAGATAGAACCACAAGTGAAACAACCTTCAAGAATTGACTTGTAGATGTGCACAGGTCTAAGCGCTCTATTAATGAAGAAACCAACAAATAATGACCATAAAATAGCCACAACAGAAGCTTCAACTGGTGTTGCATAGCCTGAATAAATTGAACCAAGAATAATAAATGGAGTAAGTAAAGCAAAGATTGATCTACCTACTGTTTTCATTAGTCTTTTGAAGCAGAATGCTTCCATGCCAGCATCGGCTTTAAAGCCATTTTTCTTTGCTAAGAAATAGGCTGTCATAACCATTGAAAAAGCAACTATGAAGCCAGGAACAAAGCCAGCAGTAAACATACCTGTAACAGATACGTTAGCAATAATTGCGTAAATAATCATTGGGTTTGACGGCGGAATAAGAATACCGATAGTACCACCTGAAGAGGTAACGGCAGCTGAATATTCCTTTGAATACCCGTGATTTATCATAGCAGGGATAAGCAATGTACCAACAGCGGCAACTGTTCCAGGACCTGAGCCAGAAATAGCTGCAAAGAAAGTACAAGCAAAAATTGTTGTGATACCAAGTCCGCCGTACATACGACCAACTAATTCTTTTGCTACGTCAATAATTTGCTCTGTAATCTTGGAGTGTTCCATTAATGAACCCGCAACAACAAAGCAAGGAATAGCAAGCAAGGTAAATAGGTTTACCCCGTCGAACAAAGAGTTTAGAATAATTGATAATGGCAAGAATGGATCAAAAATAAGTGTCACAACAGATGACACAATCAAAGCCATAAAGATAGGTACGCCAAGCAAAAGTAAGATAACTAATGCAGCAAAGGTAATAATAAATGGACTCATTACGCTACCTCCGATTCATAATCTACTAAGCTTGCTAAAGTGCCTTTCTTGATATTAACAATATAAATTTCTAAAATTCGTATTGGCATAACAATAAAGGTAATAGGAATAATAGCTTCTACCCAGGCTTTAACCAAAAACGGCATTGTTGGTGAATTTTCAGGGAACATCAAGTTTTCCTCAATAACTTTGATACCCTCAAAAGCAACATAAAGTGAGCCAGCAACCCAAATAATATCGCCTAAAATTCTAAAAAACAAACGGCCATTTGTTGATAAACGCAAGAATTGTGCTGTAATTCGTACTTGTGAACCACGTTTTGTAGCTAATGCCATACCAATATAAACAGCCCAAATAAATGAAAATCTTGAAAGCTCTTCGGTCCATGCAACCGATGAACCATATACAGCACGTGCGATAACTTGAATAATAAGGCAAACAATCATTATTGCTAAAAATAAAACTGCTGCATATTCTTCAAGGTTATCATAAATATTTTTTAATAACTTCATACATGTCCTTTTTATTATCAAAACATATGCTTTGATACTTAACCTTCATTTGGCTTAGCAAAAACATATTTCACTAAGCCAAATGAGAGATAATTGTATGTTATTTTTGACCCATAATTTCAAGAGCTTTGTCTAAACGCTCTTTACCGCCTACTTTATCGTAGAATTTTGGCCATACAGCACGTGCTGCGTCAATCCAATCTTGTTCATTATCTAAATCATTGATTTTCATACCATTAGCTAAACATTGATCAAGAGCTTTTTGTTCTTCGATATCGTTCCAAGCCCATACGTGCTTAATAGCTTCGTCAGCAGCTTTGTTTACTAATGCCTTTGTTTCAGGATTTAATCTTCTATACCATTTTTCTGATACTAAGAGTGGTCCAACCCATAACATATAGTTGTTATTAGTAATATATTCTTGAACTTCCCAGAATTTTTGGTCACGGTTAACTGTGTGTGGGTTTTCTTGTCCATCAACAACGCCTTGTTGTAATGCGTTGAATGTTTCAGACCATGCTAAAGGATGTGGTTCAACGCCCCATGAACGGAATGCTTCTAATTGCACTTCAACAGCAGGAACACGGATTTTTAAATCCTTCATATCAGCCATAGTTTTGATTGGTCTTTTTGAGTTTGTAATAACTCTGTAACCACCAATAACCCAGCCAAGAGGTCTTGCAGCTGATTGTTTTGCAACTGTATCAGCTAATTCACCGTTAAATTCTTTATTGCCTAAAAGAGCTTTAGCGTCTTCACTTTTTGGAAAGAGGTAAGGCATAAAGTATATGTTTGCTGCTGGTGCAAATGGAGTTAAGTTACCACCTGCTAAAACTGCAGCGTGAATTTCTGTATTACGTAATTGTTTTACGTTAGCTTGCTCATCACCAAGTGAACCACCATAGAATGTATCTACTTTAATGTTGCCATTAGATTCTTTTTCAAGAATTTCTTTGAATTTTTCTAAAGTTTCAACGTGATGACTGCCTATTGGGTTTGCAGTTGCAAATCTCAATGTCATTTTTTGGATTTCAGCCATTGCAAGACTTGGAACTGTATGAAACAATGATGCAAGTGCACCGTAAAAACAAATTTTCTTCAAACTCA
>CAYJHN010000219.1:0-3430 GCA_964369985.1 uncultured Desulfovibrionaceae bacterium
TCAAAACCATAAGCAAGTGAAGCAGCAGTTGGTTCGTTGATAATACGTTTTACATCTAAACCAGCAATACGGCCAGCATCTTTTGTAGCTTGACGTTGTGCATCGTTGAAGTAAGCAGGAACAGTGATAACAGCTTCTGTTACTTTTTCACCTAAATATGCTTCAGCGTCAGCTTTGAGTTGAGCTAAAATAATAGCTGAAACTTCAGGTGGGCTATAGTCTCTGCCGTCTACTTGTACAGCAGCATCGCCATTAGCACCAGCAACAATTGCGTAAGGTGAGTGTTCTTTCCAGCGGCCTACTTCAGGTGCGTCAGCACGACGTCCCATAAGACGTTTTACAGCAAAAATTGTACGTTCTGGGTTAGTAACAGCTTGACGTTTTGCAGTTTCACCTACTAAACGTTCTTTATCTGTGAATGCAACAATGGATGGAGTTGTACGTCCACCATTTGGGTTTGTAATACATTTTGGCTCTTTGCCTTCCATAACATAAACGCAAGAGTTAGTTGTACCTAAGTCAATACCAATAATTTTTCCCATATCTTTTCTCCGACAATATATATAAATATTTTTTTGTTTTCAAGAATATATTAATATCGTTTTTTATATCGTCTAGTCTTTAATCGTATTTTTTTTTATTTTTTTTATTTTTAATACTTTTTACTCAGAAAAAAACAAAGGCTCTATTTAACCAAAGATCAAATAGAGCCTTTAATTTTTATAAAAAGTCAAATTTTAAGTAATAATTTAGATTTTTCTAAAGATTTTTACTAAGTTTGTACCTTTTGGTGCTTTTGGATCATTTTGCTGACCAGCTGTGATTACAACATCTTCATTTTGTGCGAAAATTGGGCTAGACATAATGAATTTTTCAGCTCTTGTTAGATGTCCGCAACCGTCTTCTTCTTGAATAAATGTTGGAATAACACCTGAAAAGAAGTTTAAGTTATGAAGTGGTTGTGAATTTGGTGTGAGAGCGTAAATCAATTGTGGCGGGCGGCAAGCTGAAAGCATACCAGCTGCTGAACCTGATAATGAGTGAGCCACAATGCTCTTACAGCCAGCTTTACAAGCAAGTAAGCAAGCAGCATAAGCTAAGAATTCTGAAGTATGCCCTTCTGGTTCACGCACAGCATTTCTTTCAATTCTTAATTTTTCAGCTTCGTCAGTGATACGGATCATGTATTCTACTGTTTCTACAGGATAATTACCCATTGCTGTTTCTTCTGATAACATAACGCAATCAGCACCGTCTAACACAGCGTTAGCAACGTCAGTTGTTTCAGCACGAGTTGGAGCTGGGTTGTTTACCATTGAAAGTAGCATTTGTGTTGCAACAATAACTGGCTTACCAGCTTTGTTACAAGCAGAAATAATACGCTTTTGCATTGTTGGAAGCTGTGGAAGTGGACATTCAACACCTAAATCACCACGAGCAACCATAACAATATCAGTAACTTCAAGAATTTCTTCTAAATTTTGTACTGCATTTTGTCTTTCAAGTTTTGAAACAACAGGTAAGTCTTTGCCGTGTTCTTTTAATAAAGCTTTCATTTGTCTTACGTCATCAGCTGTTTGAACAAATGAAATCGCAACAGCGTCAACGCCAAGTTCGATACCGATTTTTAAGTCTGATTTGTCTTTTTCTGTAACAGCTGGCAAAGCAATAGATTTACCAGGAAGAGCAAGGCCTTTTTTAGATGTGATAATACCAGAGCCTAAAGCTGTAAGATAAAAACGACGATCGCTCACTTTCTTTTCAACAGTAAATTGCAAGCCGCCGTCAGCTAGCACTAATTTATCGCCTACTTCAAGCGAATCTAAAATTGGAAAATTGTTGAAAGGCAAACATGGAACATCGTCTAAATCTGAAACTTCAGGAGCTAAGATAAGTTTGTCGTTTTCTTTAACATTTAAAATTCCACCAGGAAGCATGCCGATACGAATTTTTGGTCCAGATAAATCTTGCATGATAGTAACTGGCACATTGAGTTTTTCTTCAGTTGCACGAATGTTTTCAACTAAAGTTTTGAAAAAATTGTAATCACCGTGTGAGAAGTTTAATCTAAAAATTCTCACGCCTGCTTCTACAAGTGCTTCTATTTTTTCAATGCTTTGAGTTCCAGGTCCAAGAGTTGCAATAATTTTTGTACGCATATTTTTTCCTTTTATTAATGAGAATGAAATAAAGTTTCTCAATTTGTTTCTTTACTACCATAAAGAAATGACTTTGTCTAGTCTCTACAAAAATTTTGATAATATTTATATTTTTTATTCTTTATTTATGTTTTTATAAAGCTTTTTTCTGTTTTATTCCAGCATATTAGAAGAAAACCCATTATTTATTTAGTTCTTGCATTTAAAAATAAATAGAGGCATACTTAGAAAATCAAAAAGTCTTCACATATTCTTTTTCAAAAAATTTTATTTAGAAAAAGAGAAATATTTTGAAACTCAGCTGACTAATCAGCTAAAGGTAGCAAGCGAAATATGCTTATTATTATTGATGTTGGTAATACCTCGATAAAGTTTGGTTTTGCTAAAGGCATGAAAATAATTCATTCCTTTACATTGCCTTCAGAAAGAGAAATGCACTCATCAGATAGTCTTGGTTTGCAACTTTTTATGATGTTGCAAAACATATCTTGCCCTATTAATGAAGTAGAGGCAATGTGTATTTCGTCGGTAGTGCCTGCTTTTGATGCTTTTTTTGAAGAAATTGCAAGAAAATATCTAGGCAATATACCTACTTATATTGTTGGAAAAAATATTGCTGTGCCTTTAGAAAATAAATACGATAATCCGCGTGAAGTTGGAGCGGATAGGCTTGTTGCTGCTTATGCAGCACGCATGCTACACCCCAACGAAAAATCTATTATTTCAATAGATTATGGCACTGCAACCACTTTTGATTGCGTGCATCAAGATGCCTATTTAGGCGGATTAATATGTCCTGGTGTTTTGTCATCGCATTCAATTTTATCAAGCAAGGCTGCAAAGCTTCCACGCATTGCTTTAGAAGTTGATGCAACAACACCTGAACTTGGTAAAAACACAGCTACAAGCATTTCGCACGGTTTTGTCTTTGGTTTTTGTGCCATGACAGAAGGCTTGTTAGTAAAACTTGCTGAAAAAATGCCCTCAAAACCATTTGTTGTTGCAACAGGCGGTTTTGCAAGGGATATAGCAAAACATGTGCAATTGATCAACAATATTGAACCAAACTTGATTTTATTAGGTTTGCTTCTATTATATAACAATAAAAAAAACGGAGATTTGTATGAGTAGTACAATAGCAAGCGTTTGGGCGAGAGAAATCTTAGATTCTCGCGGTAATCCAACTGTTGAAGTTGAAGTTTCTTTAGAATCTGGCCACGTTGGCCGTGCAGCTGTTCCATCAGGTGCGTCTACAGGAACTCGTGAAGCCT
>CAYJHN010000220.1:0-2326 GCA_964369985.1 uncultured Desulfovibrionaceae bacterium
CTCTAAAGCAAATTCCTTATTTTAGCACAATATTTCATAGACACACAAAAATTTTACATTCTATTCTACTTTATGCTACAGATTGGCTAGTAAAATTTTTTACGCTGTATTGCGATTTTTTTTAGCTCTGCTAAAAAATCGCAATGCCTTTATAAGTATTAATGTCGTCTTCGTGTGTTTATCAGTAGGGGAAAGCATTGCTTTCCCGTATAATTAATATAACTGGCGAGTTTTATTTAAAATTTGCGTTTAAGCCTCAGGCTTCTTTTTTTAGCTCTGCAAAAAATCGCAATGCCTTTTAAAGTATTAATGTCGTTTTCGTATGTAGCTTTTGTTTGAGTTTGAGAACTTTATTTAAAATTTGCGTTTAAGCCTCAGGCTTTTTTTTCTTTTTTTTATCGTGTTTTTCTTGTTTGTCATCTTTATTTGGCATTTCTTGGCTATTTACCATTTTTTCAGAACTGTCTTGTTCTTTATGTTCATGTTCAAGTTCTGCAAGTTTGTCTTCTAAGGCTTTTTTATAAATTTCAAGCACTTGAATTCTAGCATAGTATTTTGATTCAGCTGGTATAATATGCCATGGTGCGTAATTTGTATTTGTACGCATAAACATTTCATTTGCAGCTATTTGGTATGCATCTGTTTTTTCGCGGTTTCGCCAGTCTTCGTCTGTTATTTTATATTTTTTCCATTCAGTATTTTCTCTTTCTTTGAATCTTCTTAACTGTTCGTCGGAAGAGATTTGTAGCCAGAATTTTAATAAAATATTTTTATTATCATCTACTAATTCTTCTTCAAAAGAATTGATTTCTGCATAGGCTCTACGCCATTCCTCTTTCTGAGCAAAACCTTCTACTCTTTCAACTAACACTCTGCCATACCATGATCTGTCATATATAGTTACACGCCCTTCCATTGGCACATGTCGCCAAAAACGCCAGAGGTAATGATGTGATAATTCTTCATCTGTAGGCGATGAAATTGGAATAACTCTTGTAATTCGTGCATCAACAGAAGACGCAAGCCTGCGTATACTTCCGCCCTTACCTGCTGCATCCATGCCTTCAAAAACTAAGGTTGATGATATACCATGCTTGTAGGCTTTATAGGTAAGTTGGTAGATTTCAGTTTTGAGTTTAGAATATCTTTCTTTGTATTCTTCTTTATCAATGCTTTTTGTAAGGTCAATATTGTTTAAAATAGGAATAGAGCCTTGATGAACAATTTCTTGAACATTTTTTTTGTTAGCTTTTTCAGCCTTTTTCTTCGCTATAGCATTTTCAATAGTTTGAATAAGAGCATTTGCAACAGAAACATTTCGAAATTCATCATCACAGGCATCAATAATAAACCATGGGGCAAATTCTCTGTCCGTGCGTGGAATAATTTTTGAAACAAGCTCAACTAACTTGTCGTAATGCTTGTCTCTTTCTTTTTCAAATGGGGTAAAGTGAGTATGGATTTTTTCTTTCTTTCTTTTTTCTACTCTTTTTTCATGTTCTTCTTTATCTAAATGAAGCCAAAACTTTGCAATAATATAACCATTATCTGCTAAATTATGTTCTCTTTCGATATTTTTATTCATAATCAGGCATAACTTATCAAAGGAAAGCACATCACTAAGAGCCCTATTCACCATTGGAGTATACCAACCACCAACAAAGATACCAAATTCACCTTTTGCTGGAACCTTTTGCCAATAACGCCATGAAAGAGGTCTCATTCTTTCTTCTTCAGTTGCATGCCAAAAAGTGTGAATTTGCATTTTTTTCTGGTCAAGCCATGAGGAAAGCATGTTTACAATTTCGCCCCTACCAGCACCTGAAACACCTGCAATATTAACTAAAACAGCAAGTCCATGTTCTTTACATTCTTCTTGCAATTTAAATAATTTAATTCTTAAATCACTTTCAAAGGCTTTGTATTCTTTAGAGGAATATTTTTGCCCTAATACCATGGATTCAAACATAGTTTTTCCTTTTGTTTTAAGATTTTCTGTAGAGCAGATTCTTGTTATTTAATTCTTTATAAAAGAAAGCAAATAACAAGAAAAAAGGCAGAAAGTATTAAATGCTATTCTGCCTTTTGATTATTAAAATTAGATTTGAATAATGCCTTTAAATGACTGACTTGCCAATTCTTTTTCAATAGTGCTTACATGCTTGCCAAGATTTTTCAATGTGATTTCTTGGCATATTTCTTCGCTTTCACCCACTTTTATAATAGCATCATCACCAGATTGTGAAGCTTTCATAAAACTAGAATTAGCAAAAGCCGTGAAATCTAACTGTTGTTTATAGATTTCGCAAGTATTATTTGTGTTAGA
>CAYJHN010000220.1:2336-3411 GCA_964369985.1 uncultured Desulfovibrionaceae bacterium
TTAGATGTAAGCATTTCATTTGGCGCAAGAGCCTCGTCAATTTCATAATAGGATTTTCCATACTCAATGTAGGTTCCTATTTTTTTATTAATGATATCAAGTGAATCTACTTTTTGACTTTGGAAAATAAAAGTAGGGTATGCAGCTTCATCGTAAATAGAGTAGAAATTTTCTAAAACAAGAGTAGATGCATTTTGCGGGAAATAGAGCTGCAAAGTATTTTCGATTTTTTCAAAGAGGGCATTGTCTAAGTCAAATAAAAAAGAAATTTCTACGATGGACTTATCAATATTAACTGGAACACGTTCTCCATGTAATGGAATAGATAAACATAAAGCTGACATATAAAACTCCTGTAGACTTGATTAAAAATAGTAGAATTCAGTGAAATTTTATCTTTAGACAGATAAAACTTACTGACATCACCTCCGTGAGTAAGAAGAGAAAGGGAGATAGTTAACAGAAAAAATTAAGGCAGTTAATTGTTTACAAAATAAAAAAATAAATTGTTAAAATAATTATCTTAATAATAGTATTAATTCTTAGTTTTGTCAAGAGAGCTGTATTGATTTCTATTTAGCTTTAAAATAGATATCACACTAGAATAATAGTTGAATTTTAGGTGAATCTTTTTAAAAAAAATAACCCTCAATTTCTTGAGGGTTATTATAATCAATTATGAATAAATTCTAGTGTGCTAAAACTGATAAAAGAATAATAGCAACAATGTTGATGATTTTAATCATTGGGTTGATAGCAGGACCAGCTGTATCCTTGTAAGGATCGCCAACTGTATCACCAGTTACAGCAGCTTTATGAGCTTCTGAACCTTTACCGCCATGGTAACCATCTTCAATATATTTTTTCGCATTATCCCAAGCACCGCCGCCACTTGTCATTGAAAGAGCAACGAAGATACCTGTTACGATTGTACCCATGAGCATAGCACCGATACATGCGAATGCAGCTTCTTGGCCAGCAATAGCGTTGATAACAAAATAAACAACAACTGGAGCTAAGACAGGAAGAAGTGAAGGAATAAGCATTTCTCTGATAGCAGCTTTTGTGAGCATGT
>CAYJHN010000221.1:0-3389 GCA_964369985.1 uncultured Desulfovibrionaceae bacterium
CAACACAGACAAGAAAGAAATTAATTCTGTAATATATAATAAAGATGAATTTCACGATTCCCTTTCACCTGATGAAATACAGGCTTTAAGAGATAAACACACAAATTTCACAGCTGAAAATCAGGCTGAAAATTCAGAAACAACTGAAAACAATACAGCTCTTTCTTCTGAAGAAAATGAAGAAGAAGTAAGCAAAGCACTTGCTGTGCAAAATAAGCAATTAGCAAAAAATACAAAGACAAAAGAAAAACAAGAAGAGGTTCAAGAAGAAGAGGCACCAATGACCTTGCTTGAGCATTTAAAAGAATTTCGCAAGCGTCTTACACGTGTTGTTCTTATTGTTTTTATTGGTTTCTTTGTTTGCTATAACTTTGCCGAATTTGCCTATAATTTCTTAGCAGACCCTCTAAAAGCTGTTATGCCTGAAGGCTCATCTTTAATTTACACCTCGCCTCCAGGCGCCTTCTTTGTGTATTTAAAAGTTTCACTTGTCTTATCCTTTTTTGCCACATCACCTTATTCTTTCTACCAAATATGGGCATTTATTGCACCAGGCCTTTATAAAGAAGAAAAGAAAATGCTCTTACCTCTTTCTTTCTTTTCGGCTTTCTTCTTTATTGCAGGTGCAACATTCTGTTATTATTTAGTTTTTCCTATAGCTTTTAAATTCTTCATGGGCTTTGCTACTGACGCAATTATCCCAATGATTTCTATTGAAGAATACCTTTCTTTTGTGCTAAAGTTACTTATAGCTTTTGGCCTTGTTTTTGAAATGCCTTTATTTGCTTTCTTCCTTGCAAGACTTGGCTTACTCACAGCACAGAGAATGAGAAAATGGAGAAAGTATGCGGTATTAGTCATATTTATCATGGCTGCAATTCTCACACCGCCAGATATTTTCTCGCAACTTCTCATGGCATTACCAATGCTTGTGCTTTATGAAGTGAGCGTTCTTATTGCCGCTATGATGGGAAAGAAAAGAGAAAATGAAAAAAACAAGCAAGACGCAGAAAATGCAGAAGAAGCAGAAGAAGATAAAATAGACGAAGACAATAAACAAGAAAATATTTAATTTCTTATCAACATAAACAAGAAGAATTATTATGAATAAAATACAAAAAATCCTTTTCACTACCTTAGTTAGCCTTTTGCCTTTTCAGGCATATGCTGCAACTAGTGCAGATGAAATTGAAAAAATCCTCAAGCAAGAACCTGAAATACTAGAAAATCTTTTCAAGAAAAACCCAAAGATTTTAAACGATGCTGTTGTGCAAGTTTTACGTGATAATAGCGAACTGCTTATTGATATCATTCAGCAAGGAGCAGACAGCAAGAGAAGAAATCAACTAAAATCACAATGGGAAGAAGATTCAAAATTAGCAAAAAAAGTCACACTTGATGATAGACCAACTCGTGGCGATGCCAACGCCCCTGTGACTGTTATTGCTTTTTCTGATTTTGCCTGCACTTATTGCATGCAAGCAGCTTCAGTTATTGAAAATTTACTTAAAAGGCATCCAGATATTCGTTTTGTTTTCAAGCAATATGTTTCTGAATCACCAGCTGCACAAGAAGCTGCACGTTGGTTTTTAGCAACACTTGATATAGACAAAAAGAAAGGCTGGAATTTCTATGCTCTCCTTTTTTCAAATCAGCAAGCTTTCTTTGCTAACCCAAGCGAAACCCTTCGCCTTGTCGCAACACAAGCAGGTTTTGACCCAAGAGAAGTAGATAAAATATTAAAGAAAAACCATAAGAAATACGTTCAAATACTAGAGGAAGACGTGAAAGAAGCCGAAGAACTTGGCTTCACAGGCACACCTTCTTTCTTAGTCAACGATTTAGTAATCTTAGGCTCTATGCCATTAGAAACCTTTGAAGATGCCTATTCATTTGCTTTAGAGAAAGCCCAATAAAATATATTGCTATATTCAACTTACTACATTCGTTTGAAAAAATTACAGAAACAATAATAACACAATAAAACACGCTTTAGGAGAATAACATGCAAGCAGTACACGCTCTTGTTATCACTGGTTTTGGAACAAATTCACACAAAGAAACCGCTCACGCTTGCTTAACTGCAGGTGCAGATAAGGCAGATATCGTCCACTTTGCTGACATAGCAGACGGTTCTGTGCAATTATCTGACTACCATTTCCTCATTTTCCCAGGTGGCTTCCTCGACGGAGACGACCTAGGTGCAGCTCAGGCCGCAGCACAAAGATGGAGACATCTAAGTGATAAAAACGGAAAAAGTCTTATGCAATCATTACAAGAATTTATTGCAGCAGGCAAGCTTATTATGGGTATTTGTAATGGTTTCCAGCTTCTTGTAAAGCTTGGAATTCTTCCAGCCATTGATAATCAATATTTCACAAGGCAAGTTTCACTTGCACACAACGCATCTGCTCGTTATGAAGACAGATGGGTACATCTCAAAGTAAACAAAGCGTCACATTGTGTCTTCACGCAAGGTATTGAATACATTGATTGTCCTATTCGTCATGGCGAAGGCAGACTTGTCACACTTGATGACGAAATTCTTGCACGTTTACAAAAAGATAATCTCATTGCATTACAATATTCTCATCCAGATACAGGCATTGAAACTCAAGAATATCCTTACAATCCAAATGGATCGCCACTTGCTATTGCAGGTCTAACCGACCCTAGCGGACGTATACTTGGACTTATGCCTCACCCAGAAGCTGCCGGCCATGCAACAAACTACCCTAATTGGACTCGCACAATGCCTGAACAATTAGCAACAGTGCTTTTCACAAATGCTATCAATTATTTAAAGAACGCAAAATAAACAAAGGAGTTTTAAAATGGACATGTTGCCTATCAAGCGTGCACTTATCAGCGTTACGCACAAAGACAATCTCCCTGAATTTGCTACTTTCTTAGCAAAAAACAATGTTGAGCTTGTTTCTACAGGCGGAACATTAAAGTTCTTACAAGATCTAGGCCTTAAGGTTACAGCTGTGAGTGCCGTGACAGGTTTTCCAGAAATCTTAGGCGGCAGAGTAAAAACTCTACATCCAAAGATTCACGGTGGTATTCTTGCAGATAAAGATAATAGCGAGCACTTAGGCACATTGGCTGGGCATGAAATCGAGCCATTCGACCTTGTCATCGTAAATCTTTATGATTTCAAAACAGCTCTTGAGAAAAAACTTCCAGTGCGTCAAATGGTAGAAGAAATCGATATAGGTGGGCCATGCTTACTTCGTGCTTCTTCTAAAAACTACCATTCAATTCTTGTGATCTCAAATCCAGATGATTATGCAAAAGCACAAGAACTTTTATCACAAAATAATATGGCTATCGACATTGATTTTAGAAAGAAAATGGCTGCCGATACCTTCAAGCGTACATCAGAA
>CAYJHN010000222.1:0-3256 GCA_964369985.1 uncultured Desulfovibrionaceae bacterium
CAAATTTCAAAAGACGTTCAAATTGATGGTTTCCGTAAGGGCAAAGTTCCTGCAACTGTAATTGAAAAACGTTTCACAAAAGACGTTATCGAAAGAGCTACAGAACAACTTATCAACACAAGCATTCAAAACACCCTTCCTGAAAACAATGTACGCCCAATTTCACGCATTCAATTTGAAGAAATTGAAAACAACGAATTTTCCGAAGTAAAACGTGATGCAAAATACGTTTTTGCTATTACTTTTGAAGTACTTCCTGATTTTGAATTACCAAAAATTGAAGAAGTAGTAGTTGATCAAGTTGAAGCTGTTGCAAGCGAAAAAGATCTTGAAGACTTCATGCACAGAATTCGCCAAACAGGTGCTCAACTTAAAGAAGTTACAGAAGAAAGATCACCATTACAAAACGATGTTTGCTTAGTTGATATTGTTGGAACTTTCCAAGGCGTTGAAATTCCAGGCATGAAAGGCGAAGGCATTCAAATGCAAATCAAAGGTGAATCTCACCCACAAACAGAAGCTATTGAAAAACTAATTCTTTCAATGAAACCAGGCGAAACAAAATCTGGTAAAGTTACACTTGATGCAAATTACCCTATTGCAGATTACAGAGATCAAGAAGTTGATATCGAAGTAAAACTTATTTCTATCTCAACTGAAGAACTTCCTGAAATTGATGAAGATTTTGCAAAGAAATTTGGTTTTGATAATGTAGAACAACTCACTGCTTTTGCAAATGAAAATGTTGTAAACCAGCTTTCACAAAAAATTAAAGCTGAAACTCAAACAAAATTATTAGATCAAATTTTAGAAAAACTTGATTACGAACTTCCTCAATCACTTTTAAATGCACATAAAAGCGAATACCTTATGGAAGCTCGTAACTTCTTACAACAACAAGGCCAAGATCAAACACAGATCATGGAACAATTAAAAAACATGGAAGCAGAAGCAGAAAAAGAAGCAGCTAAACAAGCTAAAGCTCAATCTTTCTTACTTAAATATGCTATCCAAGAAAATCTTGAAATTTCTGAAAAAGAATTACAAGAATATGTTATGCGTGCAGCAAGAGAATCAGGTCAAGAGCCTCAAGCTCTTTTCAATAAAATCTTTGAATCAGGCATTATTAATGATGTTCAAGACAGATTACTTGCAGCTAAAGCAATTGATGTTTTATACAACAATGCTCAAAAAAACATTGTTGATAAAGACGGAAACCCTGTAAAAGTAGAAGAAAAAGCTTAATCAAGAGCCTTACTCTTTATTATACAAAACTAAAGCTCTTAATGCCTTCGGGTATTAAGAGCCTTTTTCACTTTTTTTGCACTATAAAAAAGTCTTGCAAACATAAAAAGAGTGATTATATACTAGTAATGCGTAACCATTGCTTTAATATGTGAAATGCGTTATTTATAAAAAATCTACTTTAAGAATACATCTAAAACTAGAAGAATTCTAAGTCAAAAGGAATACAATATGAGTTACAATATACCTATGGTTGTTGAGCAAAGTGGTCGTGGCGAGCGTGCTTATGATATTTTTTCTCGTCTACTAAAAGACCGTATTATTCTTCTCAATACAGAAGTTAACGATGCTTCTGCTTCTTTAATTTGCGCTCAACTTCTCTTTTTAGAATCACAAGACTCTGAAAAAGAAATACATTTTTACATCAATTCACCTGGCGGCTCAGTTACTGCTGGGCTTTCTATATACGACACAATGCGTTTTATTACTCCGCCTGTTGCAACTATGTGCATGGGCAGAGCAGCGAGCATGGGTGCTTTCTTGCTTGCAGCAGGTGAGCCAGGTATGCGTTATACTTTACCAAATGCGCAAATCATGATTCACCAACCTTCTGGCGGTTACAGAGGACAAGCTACTGACATGAACATACACATGAAAGAAATGCTTCGTACAAAAGACCTTTTAAATAGAATACTTGCAGAAAACACAAAGCAATCCATAAAGAAAATCACTGCTGATACTGAAAGAGATAATTTCATGACAGCAGAAGAAGCATTAAAATATGGTATTGTTGACAAAATATTAACTACTCGTGATGAGTTGAAGGCAGAATAATGGCTAATTATAACGATAGAAATGTTCACGAATGTTCTTTTTGCGGAAAAGCAGAAAACGAAGCAACACATTTTGTCACACATGGGCATGTTGCTATTTGTGAATCATGCATTAAGTCATGCAATGAGCTTTTAAATCAAGCAGAACAGCATGATGAAACAGATAATGGACAACTTCCACAATTACTCACTCCGCATGAAATAAAAGCAAAATTAGATGAATATGTCATAGGGCAGCATAAAGCGAAGAAAGTTTTATCTGTATCTGTGCACAATCATTACAAAAGAGTTTTTGCTTCGCTCACACAAAAAGACATTGGCGATGAATTAAAAGAAGTTGAATTAGAAAAAAGCAATATCTTACTTGTTGGCCCATCAGGTTCAGGTAAGACCTTGCTTGCAAGAACATTGGCAAGAGTGCTCAATGTGCCTTTTGCTATTGCTGATGCAACTACCCTCACAGAAGCAGGCTATGTTGGTGAAGATGTTGAAAACATCTTGCTTCAATTATTGCAAAATGCTGAATTTGATGTAGAAAAAGCTTCACGTGGTATTATCTATATAGATGAAATTGATAAAATTTCTCGTAAAAGCGAATCTGCTTCACTCACAAGAGACGTTTCTGGTGAAGGCGTGCAACAAGCACTTCTAAAAATTATCGAAGGCACAGTTGCAAATGTTCCACCAAAAGGCGGAAGAAAGCATCCACAACAAGAATTTTTAAAACTCGACACAACAAATATACTCTTTATTGTTGGCGGTGCCTTTGTTGGCATTGAAAAAATTATTGAGCAACGTACCCGCGGTTCAGGCATGGGCTTTGGTGCAAAGATAAGCAGCAAAAAAGATAAAACTATTGGTGAGTTACTCATCAATCTGCACCCATCTGATCTTGTTTCATTTGGTCTTATTCCTGAATTTATCGGCCGTGTGCCAATTTTGACATATGTTGATGAATTAGGCGAAGAAGATTTAATTCGCGTACTAAAAGAGCCAAAAAATGCTCTTATTCGCCAATACCAAAAGCTTTTTGCTCTTGATGGTGTTGAATTAGAATTTGAACACAACGCACTTTTAGCTGTGGCAAAAGAAGCTATAGAGCGTAAAACTGGTGCTCGTGGTTTAAGAAATGTGCTAGAAATTATCATGCTTGATATCATGTATGATCTCCCTTCTAA
>CAYJHN010000223.1:0-3251 GCA_964369985.1 uncultured Desulfovibrionaceae bacterium
TGCTCTTATGCAACCCTCTTTAAATTGGGAAAGAATAAGCCCACGCCAAAGAGTAGCCCTTGAATACCTTCAAGAAGAGGGTGTTGAAAATGATGTAGTTGTAGAATTATACAATAAGCTTGTTTTGCCTGAGCACAATGGTTCATTACTTTCTGCTCTTGCTCAAACAGTGCCCCTTGTATCGCTTGATTCTCCTCTATGGCAGCAGCATCTACATATTATGCTTGGTCCTTACGGCTCTGGAAAGACAGTTTCAGCTCTACGCCTTGCTTTGCTTTTAGCTCAAGAAAGGCCAGAACTAAAAATTGCCTTTATCAACACAGACAGTACAAGAGGTTCTGGTAGGCTCTTGCTTAGGCATTATGCCGAGCTTTCAGGCTTTGAATCTTTTGATGTGGCTGACAAACAATCATTGATCTCTACTATTAAAAAAACTATAGATTATGATTATGTTTTTGTGGATTTTCAATCACTTGCAAAGAATGAAAACCTTATGCAAAGGCTTGAATACTTTGGCTTATCACAAATAAAGCAAAATATTGCTTGTCATTTATGTTTATGCCCGCATTACACTTCAGCCCAGCTAAACCATATTATTAAGCAATACTCTTCTCCTATTCAAACTGGTATAATATGGACAAAACTTGATGAATGTATGCAATATGGCTCTATAGTCAACATTGCAGCCCGTTCACAGCTTCCCATCTCTGCTCTTTCGTATGGTGCTGAATTAAATAACAGTATCTGTATGGCAGAAGCGAGCCTTGTTTGGAAAATTCTTTTGAAAAAGCAAATTCCAAGCAACAATATATCTTATTAATTGCGGAGTCTAAATATGAAATCACCTATTGTACTTAGTGTGACCTCAGGAAAAGGCGGAGTAGGTAAAACAAACCTCTCTGTAAACATTGCTACACAATTAGCAAAAAAAGGCAAAAAAGTGCTTTTGCTTGATGCTGACCTAGGTCTTGCAAATGTCGATGTTTTGCTTGGTATTACTCCGCAAAAAAATCTCTTTCATCTTTTTCAAAATGAAGCTACACTTAGTGAAATCATATTTGAAACGCCTTATGGTTTTTCAATCTTGCCAGCAGCATCTGGCGTAAATGAAATCCTCAAGCTTTCAGCTGGGCAAAAAATGACCCTACTTGATAGCATTGACGAGCTTGAAGACAGTCTTGATTACCTCATTGCAGATACGGGTGCAGGAATTCATGACAGTGTGTTATATTTCAATATTGCCTCACAAGAAAGAATAGTGGTGCTCACTCCTGAGCCAACTTCTCTCACAGATGCCTATGCTTTAATAAAAGTGCTTAACACTAAGCACGATATTTCTACTTTCAGAGTTCTCATAAACATGGCTTCAAATGCCAAGCAAGCAAAAGAAGTATATGCACGCTTAAGTGCTGCTTGTGATCACTTTTTAGACAATGTCTCCGTTGATTACTTAGGTTTTATTCCTAAAGACGCATTACTCAGAAAATCTGTAATCGCACAAAAGCCTTTTTCTGCTCTATACCCTGATGCTCCTGCAAGCAAAGCTTTAGACAATGTTGTTTCACAAATACTTACTTTAAATCCTTTACAGCAGTTAGATGGAAATATTAAATTTTTCTGGAAAAAACTTTTATTTCAAGAATAATTTTTCTCTCTCACTGCAATAAAAAGTTGGTTTATTATGTATGATCTAAAAAAAGATAAATTATACACCAAAGAACAAAAAAGTAATATTCTTAGCTCTGATTTTGTCAAAAATACAGGCCAGCAATCTCTTTTGCCTAATGAAATGTCAAAGGACATGACAAATGCATCTCTTCAAGATTTTGAAGAAGAAAACTTTGAAGAAGAAAACATTGACTCAAGAGAACTTTCTGACAATAAAGAAGCAAAATTAACTAAGGACACTAAAGCTGCGTTAAAAAAATACGAAGCCTCAACTAAGGTCTCAGAAGAGGAAGAATACGAAGAGTATGCCGATTATTCAGATGATATCGAAGATATTGAAGTCGCAAGTGATCTTGAAGTTTCTTTATACGATGCCTCACTCTATTCTAGTGATGATTACAATGATTTTGCCTATAACGAAGAAGAAAAAGAAGAATTAGCTATTCCGCAAGCAAAGGCAAAGAAAAGTAAAAAAGAAGCAGCGCCACAAACATGTATAGAATTTGAAAAAGGCACAAGAGCATGGGATGAATTTAACAATAAAGAACAAGAAATTATTGTAAAACACTATGCACCAAAAATAAGATTTATTGCCCTAAGAATGAAGGGAAAACTACCTAAACATATTGAATTAAACGAACTTATTTCCTCTGGCACAGTGGGTCTTATAGAAGCATTAAAGAAATTTAAACCGCAATTAGGCATACGCTTTGACTCTTATGCCGAAAGCAGAATACGCGGTGCTATGATTGATGAATTACGTCGTTTAGACTGGTTCCCACGTTCATTGCGTACAAAAGCAAAAGAAATCAAACAAGCAATATGGAATCTTGAGCACGAAATCGGCAGAACGCCAACCACTTTTGAATTAGCTGAATTTACAGGCTTGCCAGAAAAGGAAATTGAGTCTACACTAGAGGCGATAGATGGGCAATTATGTCTATCACTTGATAGTATACAAGAAACAATGGCCTCAGTAAATAATTCTGGCAATGAAGAAAATCCATACCAAAGCACAGCCTTTGCCGAACTTGTCGACAAAGTAGCTGGACTCATTGACACATTGACTCCGCGCGAAAAATTGGTATTATCTCTTTATTACAATGATGAATTAAATATGCGAGAGGCTTCTGAGGTTATGGAAGTAACTGAAGGCAGAGTTTCGCAGCTACATACGCAGGCAATAAATAAATTAAGAAAGATTTTTGCTGAGCAGTATCATGATTCTCTGTAAAATGCCGATAAGAATTTAACTAGACTTATGTCTAATCTAGGAGTGTAACATGGGTTTTGATCCTAATATGCGTGTTTTAGTTGTTGATGATTTTTCTACCATGCGCAGAATTGTGAAAAACATTCTTCGTCAACTAGGTTTTATGAACATCACAGAGGCAGATGATGGAACAACAGCATGGGAAGTTCTCAATAGAGAGAAAATTGACTTTGTTGTTTCTGACTGGAATATGCCACAAATGACAGGCATTGAACTTCTCAGAAAAGTTCGCTCAACAGAAGAATTTGCAAACATACCATTTTTAATGGTTACAGCCGAAGCACAACAAGAAAATATTATCGAAGCTGTG
>CAYJHN010000224.1:0-3248 GCA_964369985.1 uncultured Desulfovibrionaceae bacterium
CAAGATCAAGGGGTTGTTTATAAAAGAGTACAGACATTGGTCCAATGAGATTTTGCCTACGTGCAACCTCGTGTTTGAGGTGCACGTTTGAGGAGGGAATGGCATCAGGATCAAAGGAGTTTTGGTCTAGTATAGAAAAATTTCTCTTTTCTGTGCATTCTCTTGTTTCAAATTCCTGATTTGAACTTGCGTTTTCTCTATTGTTATACAGCATCTTTTGCTACCTCTAAGTTGTTATTATTTATATATTCTTTTGCTAAATAAACAGTGCCTTGAGCATAACCTTCTTTTTGCTCCTCGGCTGTTGGTGTGTCCGAATGGCTTGTAAGCCAAGCAACTAAAAGCACTCTTCGTAAAAAGATAAATGTTTCCATTTCGTCTTTATCTGCCTGACTTACTTCTTTTACGCTTTCATAGCCTTTGAGCCATGCTTTTTGTAAGTCGTAGGCATTTTCGTGTAATTCATAAAAGGAAAGTGCCGCTGCAAAATCATACATATACCAGCAAAAACCACTGTCATCATAATCAATTACTATCAAATCGTCATTATCCATAAGAAGATTTGACAAACGTAAATCTGCGTGAATAAGACCGTATTTTTCATCACTGTGGTAGGCTGCTAATCTTTTTTCTACAATTTTTAAGGCTTCTGAAATAATATTTATATCATCACTTGACAGTTCTGCACAATCGCGCCAATCACCCCAATAGCCTTTTGGGCTTACCATTGTTTCGAGATTCCAATATTTTCTGACAAAGTTTTCTGGTCTTTTCCAAGAGCTTGCGTGCTTGTGCAATTCTGCTGTGATAGCACCGAGTTTTTCAAACCATGGCACAAGGTCTTTACCAGCTCTTGGCTCTATACCTTTGCTGTAGTCAAAGGCAACTACTTGTAATTCTACATTTGTATTATTGTATACAAAGTTGATTGGAATGAGGTTTTGCTTTGTTGAAGTTTCTAAAACCATTGGACTTTTTACATTACAAGAGCTTGAACATATAGCTTTTACCCAGTCAAGTTCTGACTGTAATTCTTCTAATGTGTGGTAAAAAGCTCTGTTTACACGTATTATTGCGATTTTACCATCAGCGTAACTTGCTTTGAAAGTTGCATTTTCAGATACTGTAAGCAATTTTAACTCTTTTAATGGGCTGAGATTCCAAAGATGTGCTATTTTTAATAATTCTGTGTGCATGCAATCAATAAATCTTTGTGTATACATAAATAATTCCTTATGGTTAAAGAGTGAGTGTGAATGTTAAGCTTCGTCTGATGCAAGGAGGAGCATTGCAAATTCTTCTTCAGCTGACTTTGCAACAACATGACTGCGGCTGTAGATAAAGTAGTAGCAAATAGCACCTAAGAAGAGTAAAACTGTTGCGTAGAAAGCATTTGTGTCAAAGAAATACACGCCAACCATCGCAATAAGAGAAAGAATAAGTGAAATAAATGATGTTACTATGCCGCCAGGTGTTTTGTATGGACGATTGAGGCTTGGCTGTTTTAGGCGAAGTAAGATATGGCTTAGTGACATAAGAGCGTATGATGCTGTTGCAGCAACCACTGCCATACCAATCATGAAATCACCTTTTTGTGTGAGTGAAAGTGCAAAACCAAAGATTCCTGGAATAATAAGTGCTCTAGCTGGAATTTTCTTTTCGTTTGTCACAGAAAGTGATTGTGGTAAATAACCTGCTCTTGAAAGTGCAAATACTAATCGACTATAGCCATAAACTACTGAGAAGAATGAAGCTACTAAACCAGCTAAAGAAAGTACGTTGATGATAGTTGCTAATTCTGGATTGTCACTGAATTTGAGAGCATCTACAAGAGGAACAGCACTGTTACCAATCATTTCAGCACCTACAGCGCCAGATAAAAAGAACATAACAAGTGAAGCTGTAACAATAAGAAGTGTCATTGCTGCAATGATTCCTTTTGGAATGTCTTTAGCAGGTGATTTTGCTTCTTCAGCAGCGAGAGGAACACCTTCAACAGCTAAAAATAACCACATAGCAAATGGAAGTGCTGCCCACACACCTTCAATACCAAAAGGGAGAAATGTGCTTGAATTTGTTTCGTAAGATGGAGCAATATCAAAAAGATTTGCCCATTGAAAATTGTCAAGTAAACCTAATGAGGTGAGCACAATAGCAAAAACTGCAATACCGCTGATACCAAGCATAAGTTTTAATGCTTCGCCAACACCAGTAAGGTGTATACCTATAATAAGTATGTAAAAGGCGGCATACACTATTGGGCCATCAATACCAAAAAGAGAATTGATCGCAGCACCGATAAAGATAACAATAGCCGATGAAGCTAATATATATTCAATAAGTACTGCAATACCAGTAATATAACCAGCAAATTGCCCTATAGCTTGCCTTGCAAAACTATAACCACCACCAGCAGTAGGGATAGCAGCAGACATTTCAGCAAGCGAAAAAACTAAACTAAAATACATAATAGCCATTGCTATAGCAGCTATTAAAAAACCGCCCCAGCCAGCCTGCGCTATACCAAAATTCCAACCTGAAAAGTTTCCTGAAATAACATAAGAAACGCCTAAACCAGCTAATAAAATCCAGCCAGCCTTGCCTCTTTGTAGTTGCCTGCTGGCAAGATACTCTTTGTAATCTACCATAACTTTACTCCTTTGTAATGTGTTATGCTTATATAAAAGCAATATGCATGCCAAGAATGATAATTTATAAAATATTAATAATATCAACATGTTGCAAGGTTTAGCGAGGTGAATAAATATACAAAAATGTAGTAAAAAAGACTTTTTTAGAGTGGAAAAATAGTGAAAATTAGTATTTAAAGCTTGTATTTGCAATATTTTGTAAAAATAAGAAAATGGTAGTTTTTCCTTAAAAGCAAATTCTACAAAAGAGTAAAATCAGTGCAAAAACAAGTGTTTTTATAAATAATATTGCAAAAATATAGTTTATTATTAATAATATTGATTTTATAAGAATGATTAAGTAAAGAAAAAAGAAAAAACTGAAAATAACAATAATGATAAATAAAAGAGAAAAAGAAAAGGACTAATATAAAGTTTTTATTCACGGAAAAGGATAAAAATTAATCTACTAAAAAGTTCTGTTTTATGTAAGCAGTATGAGTATAATGCAATTATATATATGCTAACATCTACTTACTCTTGCAAAGTGTAAAGATTTGGCGTAATAAAATATCTTGTAGGCAGTAGTGTAAAATTCTGCTTACAAGGTATTTTATT
>CAYJHN010000225.1:0-3245 GCA_964369985.1 uncultured Desulfovibrionaceae bacterium
GTTTACAAAAAATTTGAAGATTTTGTTTTTAGTAAAGAGCATGTAGTCTCCCAAAGCTGACTGGAAAGTTTTTGAAAAAAAATAAAACATGCGAAAAATGTAATAAACTGATTATATGACTATTAATATAAGCAAAATCTAAAATTGGCAAGAATTTTTTATTAGAAATTTATATTTTTTCTTTTTTCTTGTATAAATTATTTGATTATTTTAAATAGAATATTCACAAATTTCTTCATGGAATTTACATCTATACCTGAATAATTGATGATTAGTTCCCCTCTTGGCACTTCTTTTACTCTTTCTTTTGATATTTCTTTATTGTGTATATTGAGCGAATTGTCATAAAAATCTGATAAGAAAGATGTTTTTATACCATATTCTCTTGCTAGCTCTTTTATTTCTTGATCTTTTTTCTTTGTTTTTAATTTTAGAATAAAGTGAAGGCCTGAAAGTTCTTCTTTAATTTCACACATTTTTGCTAAAGCACTTGTATGTATAATAGTTAATATTTCATCTCTATGAATTTTATATTTTTTTCTCATTCTATTTATATGACGTTCAAAATTTCCTTTTGCTATAAATTGAGCTAATATATGTTGTTCAAAACTGCAAACAGGACAAGTTGTGAAATACAGAATTTTATTATATTTTTCAATAAGTTGTTCTGGTAGAATCATATAACTGATACGCAAATTTGGAGCTAAAGTTTTTGAAAATGTATTCATATAAATTGTTTTTTTCGATGAATCTTTTGAAAATAAACTCTCAAGAGGTTTTGCCATAAATCTAAACTCGCTATCGTATTCATCTTCTATAATAAAGCGATTTTTATCTTTATTTAGCCATTCTAAAATTTCTAAACGTCTTGAAATTGGCATAACAATACCACTTGGAAAATTATGTGCAGGAGAAATGTGTAGAATATTTGCCTTGCTTTTATATAATTCATTCATATTTAAACCTTGTGAGTCTAAATGTATGTTTTTTACTTTTATCCCCTCAGAATTATAAACATAATTTATTTTTTTATAACAAGGATATTCGACTGCGACTGTATTATTTCTACCTAAAAGTTTAACAAGCATAGAATATAAATATTCTGTTCCAGCACCAATAAGAATATTATTAGGATCAACTTGTAAGGCTCTGAATTTATATAGATATTCAGCTATCGCCTTTCTTAATTCCCATAGGCCTAAGGAAGGAACTTTTGCAAGTAAATCTCCTTGCTTTGAAGCCATAACTTCACGCATTTCTTTATTCCATAAGTGAAAAGGAAAGTTGCTTTTATTGATAGAGCTTTCAGAAATATCTATTGAATAAAAAGATTGGTCACTTTTTTCTGTAAAATCACTTTTAATGTAATTTAACTTATTAGTAGAATTGTTTTTTATTTGCAAAATATCATAAGCAAAATACCCACTTCTTTCTTTGGAATAAATATAGCCTTCAGAGTAAAGCTGCAAATATGCATTTTGCACTGTAATAGTACTAATATTGTGATGTTGAGCTAAAGATCTTTTTGATGGAAGCTTTTGATGAGCTTTTATATTGCCATTTTCTATATCTTTTTTTATATATTCATATATTTGTATATATAAAGAAGTATCCTTTTTACTTATATCATATGTGAGCATATTTGGTATTAACCTTTTTACATAATATTTATATTCAAAGATTAATTTATATTTATAATGTGCTTAAGTAAAGGAAAAGATAATCTGAAATTGCAACAGATTTTTTATATATTGATATTAATAGAATATATTAATTTGAATATTATCATAATATCAAAATAAGAGTATTTATGTTAAAAAAATTAGGAGATAGTTATGACAAATCAACAAGAATTAAATATCCAGCTAGCACAAATGCTTAAAAATGGTGTTATCATGGATGTAATGACAACCGAACAAGCTAAAATTGCTGAAGATGCAGGAGCTTGTGCAGTTATGGCACTAGAGAGAATTCCTGCAGACATAAGAGCTGCTGGCGGTGTTTCAAGAATGAGTGATCCAAGCATGATAAATAGCATTCAAGAAGCTGTTTCCATACCAGTTATGGCAAAATGCAGAATTGGTCATTTTGTTGAAGCACAAATTCTTGAGGCAATAGAAATTGATTATATAGATGAAAGTGAAGTTCTTACACCAGCCGACGAAGTTTTTCATATTGATAAGCATGCATTTAAAACTCCTTTTGTTTGTGGTGCTAAAAATCTAGGTGAAGCTCTGAGAAGAATAGCAGAAGGTGCTACAATGATAAGAACAAAGGGAGAACCTGGTACTGGTGATATTGTTCAAGCTGTAACTCATATGCGTAAAATTCAAAGAGAAATCAAAGAAGTAAGTATACTCTCAAAAGACGAGCTTTATAATAAAGCAAAAGTTTTAGAAGTGCCTCACGAATTACTTGTTTATATACAAGAACATAAGAAACTTCCAGTAGTAAACTTTGCTGCCGGCGGCATTGCAACTCCAGCAGATGCTGCTTTAATGATGCAATTAGGTGCTGAAGGTGTTTTTGTGGGTTCTGGTATCTTTAAATCTGATAATCCTTCTAAAAGAGCTGAAGCTATAGTTAAAGCTGTTACAAATTACTATGATAATAAAGTATTAGCAGAAGTTTCAAAAAATCTTGGTAAGGCTATGGTTGGTATTAATTCAGATGAAATACAGCTTATCATGGCTGAGCGTGGAATATAAAAATTATGTTAATTGGAATACTTGCAGTGCAAGGTGCATTTATTGAACATGCAAATATATTAAAAAAGCTTGGCATAAAATCTAAAGAGATAAGGCAAAGAAAGGATCTAAACACAGTTTTTGATGGCATTATTTTACCTGGTGGTGAAAGTTCTGTTATGGGAAAATTATGTAGAGACTTAGATTTATTTGATAATATACAAAATAAAATTCAAGAAGGATTACCCGTATTTGGCACTTGTGCAGGAATGATTATGCTTGCTAAACAAGTAGATAATGATAAGCGTAGGCATTTTGCGACAATGGATATAGAAGTTATAAGAAATGCCTACGGTAGACAGCAAGCAAGCTTTGTTACACATGGCAATTTTGCAGAAAAAGTTATTAAAATGCCTTTTATTAGAGCACCTTATATTTCTAAACTTCTTTCTGATAAAATGGAAATACTCTCTATTACAGATAATAAAATTACGGCTGCAAGGCAAGATAATATGCTTGTTATTTCCTTTCATCCAGAAGTAACACAAGATAGCTATG
>CAYJHN010000226.1:0-3241 GCA_964369985.1 uncultured Desulfovibrionaceae bacterium
TTTTGCTAGATAGAGAATTGTCAGGTTATGATGTTACTCAACGTTTAAAAAACTTTCGCAAGACAAGCCATTCAAGAATCTATACAGTGCTGGCAAAACTTGAATCGCTTAATTATGTTTATTATCGCGATGTGTTACAAGAAGGTAAGCCTAATAAAAAACTCTATAAACTCACAGAAGAAGCTATTGATATTTTAAGAGCTTGGGTTGCTGATGACAAAACACAAAGAAAACCAAAAGTTCAAGAGGAAACAATTGTAAGCCTACTTTGCTTGCATTTACTTGACGAAGAAACTTCACTCAAACATTTAGAAAAGAAAAATAAAGAACTTGAAGAAAATGGCAAAAAAATAATAGAAGCTCTAGAAAAAAAAAATGCAGAAAGTCCTGATTCTCTGAAAGATCATCCTTCTAAACATCTTGTTGAAATAATTCGTATATATATGGATTTAGACAGACATCTAACTGATTGGTTAGCACAAGGCATAAAAAAAGAAACAAAAAATCCTCCAAGCTTACGTGAATATATTAAAAAGAATTTGTAGTTTTATATTATTATAAAGAGATGAAAATACTATTCTTTTGCGTTAAAATCTTTGAAATATCAGATAAATAAAAGTCAAGCTAATACACTTATTTTGCAAATAATTTTTTTAACAAAGAAACTTGAAAAAAATACTTTCATGCTATAAGACTTAGAAGAAGCTAGAAAAATATCTAAATTAGATGAAGAATTATTTATTGTCGGAGGAATAATGGATAACAAGATAAGGTGTGCTTGGCTTGATGGTTCTGATATATATAGAGAATATCATGATAACGAGTGGGGTAAACCTGTTCACGATGACAATAAATTGGTTGAAATGTTGACATTAGAAGCTTTTCAGTCTGGCTTGACATGGATAACCATACTTAAAAAACGCGAGAATTTTAGAGCAGCTTTTGACAATTTTGATCCTGCTATTGTAGCAAATTATACTGTTGAAAAAGTAGAAGAATTGCTGTTAAATGAGGGAATTATTCGACATCGCGGAAAAATTCTTGCTGCTATTAATAATGCTGGCTTATTTCTAACTATACAAAAACAATACGGATCTTTTAATAAATTTGTATGGAATTATGTAGACTATACACCTATTATAGGGCATCACGATAGTGTGGAAGAACTTCCTGCTGTTTCTGAAATTTCTCATAAATTAAGTAAAGATCTGAAAAAAATGGGTTTTAAATTTTTAGGGGCAACAACAATCTATGCTTTTATGCAAGCAACTGGAATGGTAAATGACCACACAAAAGATTGCTATTTGTATATTAAAAGTAAATAATTTCAGAGGTAAATTTAGTAGCTCATATAAAATATATTGAGAAAAGCAAGAAAGCATAATGATGAATATATTTTTTCAATAGTTACCTTTTTTTCGCTATAGGCCAAAAAAGTGCCTTATTGACTTTAAACTTTTCAATAGTGTATATTTTACTATAAGGGTAAATATTGATTCTTTTACATAAAGATTGAGTGAAAAGTTGGAGGAGCATTATGCAGTATAGAACACTTGGGCGAACAGAAATCAAGGTTTCTGAAATAGGGCTTGGCGGTGAGTGGTTTAATGGAAAAAGCCAAGAAGAAGCAAAAGCCATTATTGATAAAGCTGAAGAAGTAGGCATGAATTATATTGATATTTTTATGCCTCAAGCTCCTACAAGAGATATTATTGGTAATGCTCTTAAAGGTAGGCGAGAAAAATTTGTTATACAAGGGCATCTTTGCACTGTTTTTGAAGATGAGCAATACGAAAGAAGTCGTAATATTTCAAAAACAAAAGCATCATTTGAAGATTTGCTCACAAGGCTTGATACTGATTATATTGATGTTGGCATGATACATTATGTTGACGATGAACAAGACTATAAATCAGTTTTTGAAACAGAAATTATTGAATACGCCAAAGAACTAAAAGCCAAAGGAATAATTAGACATATAGGCCTTAGTTCCCATAATCCTAAAATTGCTTTGAAAGCAGTAGAAAGCAATTTGATTGACGTATTGCTGTTTAGCATAAATCCAGCCTATGATTTAGAACATACTGATACAGATATTTTTAGCTTGATGGATTTTAAAGGCTTAGGCGAAAAAGCTTGGACAGTTGATTCTGCGAGGCAAGAACTCTATACTGCCTGTGAAAATTTAGGTGTTGCTATTACTGTTATGAAAGCTCTTGGTGCAGGAAGTTTGCTCAATGAAGCAAGTTCGCCTTTTGGTGTTGCAATGACAGTGCCTCAGTGCATACAATATTCTTTAGATAGAAGCGGTGTGAAAGTTGTTCTTATTGGTTGTGATACACCAGAGCAAGTGCTTGAAGCTGTGAGTTATTATGAAGTATCAGATAAGGAACGTGAATATTCTCATATCTTTGCAAGCAATAACAAAATTGTGATGACTGGTAGATGCATGTATTGTAACCATTGTCAGCCATGCCCATCACAGATAGATATAGCCGCTGTGACAAAGTATATGGATTTAGCTGTGCAGCAAGAAAGCGTTCCAGATAGTGTAAGACAGCATTATTTTTCACTTAAAACAAATGCAAATGATTGTATTATGTGTGGAAATTGTGAGCCTAATTGCCCATTTGGCGTAAAAATACGGAAAAATATGCTTAAAGCGAGAGAAATTTTTACAATAAACTAAAAAATGCATTTATTCTTCTTTTCTTTATTGAAAGTATGTGTAAATATAAAAAACAGCAGAAAAACATATCTTCTTCTGCTGTTTTTATTTTTTATAGATGTGTTTGCATTCAAAAAAGCAGTTAAAAATAATCTATTGAATTTTCAACTTTTTTAAATACTTTCTTTGTGTCTTTTGGATCATTCACATCTGGCAATGCACCAGCTGCAATAGCCCATAAATACACACATGCAACAGTGCCATAAGGTGAGTAACGTTTGCGGTATTTTTCAAAAAGTTCTTTTGAAATATCTTTATGTCTATAAAGCATACGCAGGCCACGATGGATTGCTATATCACCAAAACTAAACACATTCATACGTTTTAAAGCACTAGCGAGAAGCATTTCTGCTGTCCAAACTCCTATGCCTTTAAGTTTTGAAAGTTCTACAATAACTTCTTTGTCAGATAATTCGTATAATGCATCGAGATTTATTTCATTATGATATACTTTTTGTGCAAAATCTTTTATATATTCTGCTTTTTTAAAAGTTGTGCCAAAGGCTTGAATTT
>CAYJHN010000227.1:0-3233 GCA_964369985.1 uncultured Desulfovibrionaceae bacterium
CTTCTTTTTTGACGACTTCTTTTTTGACGACTTCTTTTTTGACGACTTCTTTTTTTTGTCTTCGACGACCAAAGGAGCTAAGCCCCTTTGGAAACCCTAGAATAGTTCTCTCTTAGCCTAGCTTATTATTTTAGTTTTATTTTCTTTCTATTTTTTTATTTGCGAAAAAGTTTTGCCTTTGGCAAATACGTTTTTCGCTTTAAAATCCCAGAAAAACTGCGTTTTCTGGGAGGCTAAGGAAGGATTTCATTTATAATCGTTCAAAATTCATTCAACGAAGAAAAAAAGATTCTTTTAAAGTGAAAAAACTCTTTCAGACTATGTCTTGAAAGAGTTTTACAATTTTATTTAGCTTTCGGTTAAAGCTATCTACTTTATATTAAGTTTACTATTTAAAGTTATTACAAGCACATGCCCATAATTTTATACACTAAATTTGCAGTAGCAAAGTCAGATGCTTGTGAATCTTCTGTTGGGGCAAGTTCAACCACATCAAAGCCAATGAGTTTTCTACCCTTTAAGCAATGTTGTAAAAGTTCAAGTGATTGATACCAGCCAAGTCCGCCTGCAACTGGTGTACCCGTATGCGGAATAACAGAAGGGTCTAGTCCATCAACATCAAAAGAAATAAAGATATTTTTAGGAAAGTCCTTTGGAAGTAAGTCTTCTAAAGATGTATTTTTTGGCAAGAAGCTTGAGCTATCTGCAAAAAGATGGGCGTCGTAAGCTCTGATTTTATCTTTATGAGAATCTCGTAGGCTTTTCTCTTCTTCGCAATACGCACGCGTACCAAATTGCACTAAAGGAAGTTCTAAATCAAAGGCTCTATGCATCACACTTGCATGGCTATATTTTGAACCTTCATAGCTATCACGCAAATCCGCATGTGCATCTATATGCACAATTCCAAAAACACCTATTTTATCTTTTATTGCTCTCAAAGCTCCAGTAGTAATTGAATGTTCACCGCCAAGTATTGCAGGTATGGCATTATTATCTAAAGCTTTTTTTGTTGCTTCATACAAAGCATCTAGCATTTTTTCAGGTTCGTTTTCAAGAATAGCTTCTTGTGTGTGGATACCATGTTTCGCTGGATAGCTATCAGTATAGCAATCATACACTTCTAGCTGTTCAGATGCTTCTAAAATAGCGAAAGGCCCTTTTGCTGTGCCAGTACCATAGGAAACAGAAAATTCAAAAGGAACTGGAATCACATGGAATTTTGCTTCATTTTCTTTTGTGTTTTCTATTTCTGAAGCAAGGAAATGAGGGTATTTTTTGATCATTTTTTTCTCTTTATTTTCAGTCTTCGTTTTTTGTTTTCGTCTTTGTTAATTTAATACACGGCTTCGTGCTTGTGCCTTCCGCACTTAATAAACTTTTATTCGTCTTTGCCTCGCCTCCAGCGGGGGCAAGGTAGGCGACAAAAGGCAGCGACAATGTATTGGAAGCGGAAGTCGACTGTTCCAGTCGTTATAACTATAGATTATCTTGTCTTCGTATTTTAATTCTTTGAAAAGCTTAAAGTCTAAAAGTTTTCGTCCCAAATTTGTAAAAAGCAAAGCTTTTTACTGTTGTTTTTTTAAGGAAGGGGGTTTTAGGGGGAAACCTCATTTTTCTCAAAAAAAATGTGGTTTCCCCCTAATTAAAACACTCTCTCTATTCAGGAATCAAGCCCCAGCGTGGGAAGGTGGCAGCACCTGGTCCAGTTGGAATATGCTTAGGCTCACCGCCGTGTCTTGTAGTGAGGTATATTTGTTTTTGTCCTTTTCTTGAAGATGAATAGGCAATAAAGTAACCGTCGGGTGCAAAAGCTGGTTGTTCGTCACTACCTGGCCCGAAAGTGATTTGTTTTTCCTGCCCTGTGAGTAAATCTTGCACAAAGATACGATTTCCGCTGTCTGTAAGACGTGAAAAAGCAACAAGAGTGCCGTCTGGGCTTATAGTTGGTTCGGTATTGTATGAACCATTGATGCTCACACGGCTGACAAGGCCATTTCTAAGATTTTTCAGAAATACTTGCGGGCCGCCAAGTCTATTTGAAGTAAAGACCATTTTTGAACCTGATGCGTCAAAATTTGGTGAAACATTGATTGCAGGTGATTGTTCTAAAGCCATTTCTTTTTCAAAACGGTAGTTTAGGAGGAAGATATCTGGATATGTTGCAGTTGAAAGGCCTACTGCAACCTTATTATTTGGCATAAATGCTGGCCCTATAACTGTATTACCTGGAAAGCGTATACGTCTGACATTATTGGTAGTTCTATCCCATACACCTAGACCATGTGTTGCGTCATCTATATGTGAAAAAACAACATATCTACCGTCTGGCGACCAAGCTGGTGAAAGAGCGACACCGGCAAGATTTGTGATTTTGCGTAAATCACGCCCTGTTGGTTTTACAAGCCAAATATCTCTTTTCTTTTGGTTTACATCTTTTGCAAAAGCGAGTGTAGCCTTGAAGAATTCGCCTCTGCCTGTTAGTTCTTTCATAAATTCAGAACAGAATTGGTCGGCAACTTTATCTATAGTTGCACTTGTGATATTGGAATAAGAATTACCAAAAACAAATTTACCAGCATAGGTTTCAAACACACGAATTTCTACTTCGCTATTTTCTCTATCGCCATTTTGCCATGCTTGTGTTATGAGTAAGTCAGCACCAGCAATTTGGAAACGTTTGAAATCAATGCCATTTCCTTGCCATGCAGCTAATACTGTACCGCCTAAAACGGCATCAGGATTTGTGAATTTAACAAAGGGTAAAAAAGAAAGATTATATTTAATAGCATCGTCTAGCTCTTTACCTAAGACTTCTGCTTGCTCATTTGGAGCAGTAAGTGGCGAAGCAATAGCAAGATTTAATATACTCTGCCCTGCTCCTTGAATATTAATTCGTACAGCTTTTGCATTATCTACACTTGTAAATAAAAAAGTGAAAGATAAAGCACATATAAGCAATAGATTTTTTATCATATGTAAATCCTCGTATAGAAATTTATAGCTTATCAATAAAATATTTAGCCTTTAAGGTCAAGCTTTTAAGGAATTACAAAATCTTTTCATTTTATACTTTTTTTCGTCTCCGGCGGCCAAAGGAAATAATTTCCTTTGGAAACCTTAGCATTGTGTGGATAAGAGACAATGTATGGCTGAAGAAGTTTTTTATTTTTTTATTTTTTTATTTTGCGAAAAAGTTTTAAGCTTCGCTTAAATACTGTTTCGCTTTAAAA
>CAYJHN010000228.1:0-1878 GCA_964369985.1 uncultured Desulfovibrionaceae bacterium
TGTCTGGGTGGAAAAATTCCATTTCTGAAAGTTTTTCGCCCATACCAACAAGCTTAACTGGAGCGTTTGTTACTGATTTAATTGATAATGCAGCACCACCCCTTGCGTCGCCGTCCATCTTTGTGAGAACGACACCTGTAATACCTAGCTTTTCGTTGAAAGCAGAGGCCACAGTCACAGCATCTTGCCCTGTCATTGCATCTGCAACAAATAAAATCTCTTGAGGATTAACAGCTGATTTAATTGCTGATAATTCATTCATGAGAGTTTCGTCTATATGCAATCTACCCGCTGTATCAAGAATAATAACATCACAGCCAAGCTCTTCTGCCTTAATGAGGGCATCTTTAGCAATGTCAACTGGATTTGTACTTTGCACAGAAGGATAACATGGGATACCTAATTGCTGAGCTAAGGCCTTTAGTTGGTCAATAGCTGCTGGCCTGTAAATATCACATGGAACAAGATAAGGTTTTTTCTTTTCTTTTCTAAGTAAATTAGCAATCTTTGCAGAAGAAGTGGTTTTACCCGAACCCTGTAAGCCTACCATTAAAATAATAGATGGCTTTTTGTCGATTGATAAGGCAGTTTGCTCACCACCAAGAAGCTCGACAAGCTCGTCGTTCACAACTTTAATTAACTGCTGTGAAGGATTTACACCCTTTAAAACCTGAACACCAAGTGCTTTTTCTTTTACTTTTTCTGTAAAATCTTTGACAACTTTAAAGTTTACATCAGCTTCCAAGAGAGCAAGACGAACTTCACGCATAGCATCTTGAATATTTGATTCAGTGAGCTGTGCGCGTCCGCTTATGCTTTTAAAAGCTGAGCTAAGCCTGTCGGAAAGACTTTCAAACATGAGTTATCCTTGAATAAGAGCTTTAAAGTACTTAAAAAACTTATAAAAATTTTACATACATACGTTATAACGCAATATGAGTGCAGATAAATTAGCTTATTTTTCTGCATTTGTCAACATTTGACATAAGAGTTTTAAATTTTTGAAGAATTATCTATAAAATCTAAAAATTTTTCTTCTTTTTAATTCTATATTCTGTAGTCAAAAGATTTTTTTATTTTAATTAACTTTATTATATTAGCCTACTAGTTCAAATACATTGAAAAAGTATGAAATTTCTATAGCGGCATTTTCAGGTGAATCAGAGCCGTGTACAGAATTTGCACGTAAAGATTCAGCGTATTTCTTTCTTAAAGTGCCTTCACTTGCTTGCTCTGGATTTGTTGCGCCCATGAGTTCGCGGTATTTTTGCACGGCATTTTCACCTTCTAAAACAGAACAAACTACTGGGCCTGAAATCATAAATTCAACTAAGTCTGCAAAAAAAGGACGTTCTTTATGCACAGCGTAAAAACCTTCTGCTTGGGTTTTTGTTAAATGAACTTTTTTCATGCCAATAATTTTCAAGCCAGCTTTTTGGATATCAGCTAGAATTTCGCCTTCAAGATTTCTTCTTGTTGCATCTGGCTTTACGATTGAAAATGTACGTTGTAACATCGCTTTCTCCTTTTGTTTTATTATTCAACTATGGAGTATTCTTTCTTTATTTGCAAGTTTAAATAATTTGTCTTATGCGAAAAGAAAGGGAAGGTTGTTTATAGAAAAATAACGAAAAAGACTTAAAGAACTAGAATCTTGGGCAGTTAAACTATAGAATTTCATTCGTCTTTTAAATATTGTTAAGCAAAAGTTTTCTGGATTCTCACGTCGCTTCGCTCCTCAGAATGACGCGCGGTAGAAAGCTAGCTTAAGTCTTAAATCTTTATCATATTTTGAAGAGTGAGTCGTTCTGAGTGAGGCTTTTCTAAAAGAGGATTATCCCCACGGCGAAACGTGAGAATCCATGTCTTTATAGAAAA
>CAYJHN010000228.1:1978-3210 GCA_964369985.1 uncultured Desulfovibrionaceae bacterium
AGAAAAAGTCCCAAATCGAGAATTGAGCAAGGCTAAGACGCAAAAAGAAGCCTGACGCTACACCGCACTAAAAACTCAATTCGAAGATTGAAAGAAAAAGTCCCAAATCGAGAATTGAGCAAGGCTAAGGCGTAAAAAAAATTGAGGTTGAGGAATCTACAAGGCGAAGGAAAATTTTTGCGAGTGGAGTGTAGACAGACCTACATGACCGAGCAAAAATTTTTCTTCAACGCAGTAGAAACTCAACCTCAAGTTTTTTTACTGGGCTTGGATAGCTGTTATGGCTACTGTGTTGACAATATCAGCCACAGTACAACCTCTTGAAAGATCGTTCACTGGTTTATTTAAACCTTGTAGAACTGGACCAACGGCTACAGCATCTGCTGCTCTTTGCACAGCTTTATAGGTATTGTTACCTGTATTTAGATCTGGGAAGATAAATACTGTTGCGTGCCCTGCTACTTTTGAATCTGGTAGCTTTGTTTTTGCAACTTCTGGGTCGATAGCTGCGTCGTACTGAATTGGGCCTTCAACGAGGAGTTCTGGTGCTTTTTCACGAACGATTGTTGTTGCTTCTTTTACTTTATCTACATCGGCACCTGTGCCTGATGTTCCTGTAGAATAAGAGAGCATTGCTATTCTTGATGCTAAACCGAATTTTTCAGAAGTTTCAGCAGCTGAAATTGCGATTTCTGCTAATTGCTCAGCATTTGGATCTGGGTTGATTGCACAGTCACCAAAGGTAAGCACTCTGTCTTTGAGACACATGAAGAATACTGATGAAACAACAGAAACACCTGGCTTTGTTTTGATAAATTCTAAAGCTGGGCGAACGGTATGTGCTGTTGTGTTTACTGCACCTGAAACCATGCCGTCTGCGAGGTTTTTGTGTACCATCATTGTACCAAAGTAGGTTGCGTCTGACATTCTGTCTCTTGCAACGTCAGGGTTCATGCCCTTTTTATTCTTACGAAGTTCGTAATATGTATTTGTGAAGTCATCAAAATCTGGACTTGTTGTCGGGTCGATAATAGTTGCATTTGAGATATTGAGTGAAAGTAATTTTGCTTTATTCTCGATTTCTACTTTATTACCTAACAAGATAATATCTGCAACATTACGCTGTAACAACACTTCAGAAGCACGAAGAATACGCTCTTCTGCACCCTCTGGAAGCACTATACGCATTTTCTTTTTGCGTGCTTGCTCCATGATTTGGTATTCAAACATCA
>CAYJHN010000229.1:0-3180 GCA_964369985.1 uncultured Desulfovibrionaceae bacterium
ACTTCTTCTGCTTCATGCATCATGTGTGGATCGTTTGAATTTACAGGAATATTAACATGGCAGTTGCCATCGCCTGCATGCATGTGTGAAGCAACAACAACCCTAGAAGCAAGCATATAATTATAGATTTTTTCTATGCCTTCTCTAAGGTTAGGGTATTTTTCCATAAGTTCAAGAATAAAATTCTTTGCTCTGTCTGCAAAATCTTCGTCAGTCAATTCTTCAGGAATTTCAACTTGTCCTTCGCCTGAAATAAGTTTTGAACAATAGGAAAACTCTCTGTTGAAATCCTTATCTTCAAAAGGAAAACCTTGAAGTCTGCCTATGTGTTGCAATGCATAACGGTAGGAAGAAGCAACTAATTCAATATTTAATACTTCTAAAAAGCGAGCAAAATCAGGCATTTTGTCAAGTGGAATAACAATATCTTCGTTGATTTTAAAGCCAGAAGTTCTTTTTGAAATAGCTGAGAGTTTATGTCTATCTTCCCAGAAATATTCGCCTTCTTTATTGTCTTTTGCTGCAATAATTGCTATGTTAGGATCATTTTTGGCTAGTGCTAAAATGTCGTTTACTGCACTTTCAAGTAAGGCTTCGTCGTCACCGTCAACCTGCACTAAAACAACCGATGAAGGCGTTCCTTCATGCTGTGTTGATTTTTTTTGATAGTTGATTGCTTGCACATATTTGATATTAAATTCTTCTAAGGCAGAAAGGTGAGCATAGTCGCCATTATCGCGTATAGTATTACGAAGTTCAACTAATTTACCAATCAAGATAGATGCTGGTTTCATTGAACGACCAAAAAATTCGATACAAAGAATGCGTGAGAATTTTGGCATATCATACACAAAGAAAGAAGCTGAGGTTATTATGCCGTCAACACCTTCTTTTTGCATGCCTGGCAAACCACCAAGAGCCTTATTTGTCACATCTTTTCCTAGTCCTGGTAAACGTATTTCATTGCCGTTTAATTCTATAACAGAACGTAATCCGCCAGATTGATCGCGAATTTCAAAACGTGCAACTTCATCAGGTAAAATTTTATGTCTTGGATGTTTTACTCTTGTGACGGTAATGATTTCGCCAGTTGGTGTAACCATAGTCCAAGAAAGTAAATTATCTAAGGTTGTTCCGTATTCAAAAGCAAAAGGGCCGCCTGAGTTTTCGGCAACATTTCCGCCAATGGTAGAAGCAGTTTTTGAGGCTGGATCAACTGTAAATAAAAATCCAGCTTTAGAACAAAAGTCGATAGCATGTTGAGTGATTACACCAGCTTCGCACTCTAAAACCTTGTTGTCATTGTCAAGTTTCATCTTTGTCAAACGAGTAAGATTTACAATAACAGTACGCTTTCTTGCTGGAACTGCACCGCCAGTCATACCTGAGCCACCGCCACGAGGGATAAGTGCAAATTTCATTTCATTTGCAAGCTTTACGAGTTCGCTCACATGCTCAGTTGTAGCTGGTTCAAGCACTAAAAGAGGCAATTCCATACGAAGGTCAGTTGCGTCAGTACTTGCTTCTATAAGTGCAGATTTTCTTGTGAGAATACAGTCGTTTGGAAGAATTTTCTTAATTCTTTCAACAAGTTCTTCTCTAAAAGATTTTTCTGCTTCAAAAGTGGACCAAAACAAGGTAATGCCTTCGCCAATAGCTGTTGCGTAATGATGTGCTAAAGAAGGCATTGCGTCTTTCCAGCGTGCATCAACACTTTTTTTAACGCTATTTACGTCAATAAATGGGTTATATATAACTAAAAAAAGTTCAAGTGCAATCTTTGCAGCTAGCTCAGAAACTGCACTTGGCCATTGATTATAGTCGTCAGCATGTATTCTAAGAATTCTGTCTACAACCAGATTATCAGGTATTGAAATATGTGGTCCTTTTGTCATGTTCCTCTCCATATGCTAAAGAATAAATTTATGTCTATTCTATGGAAAAATCAAGTTTTTTCTTTGCAAAAAAAAGAGGTAAAATCGTCTTAATTCAATGCTAATACAGTATTTCCACAAAAAAGTATAAATAGAAAATTAAGATTATGATCTTTTATGTAAAAAATTGCTTTTTCATATATTTTACATTACAATTTTACTTGAACTTATGAGGTGTTTTTATGAAGAAAGCTTTATGTTTTTTGTTTCTTTTACTATTACTTAGTGCTTGTGCGACAAGTAGGTATAATAATTTATATAAAAGTCAAAATACTATAGAAAATCTTTTGCCCAAAGAATTTGTTGTGCAAAAATATAGTACTGAAAAATTCAATCTTTATGGATTGTTGCGTCCAGCAAAACAAGAAAGTTCTTCTTTGCGTGTTTATATTGAAGGCGATGGTTTGGCATGGCTTAATCGAAATACTATTTCTGATAACCCAACGCCAACTGATAAAACTACGGCAACATTAGCAAAAATGGATACAAGTGACTCGGCTCTTTTATATTTGGCAAGGCCTTGTCAGTATGTTGAAATAACAGAAGCTAAAATGTGTGAAAAAAAATATTGGTCAAGTCATCGTCTTTCACCAGAAGTTATAGAATCGCTTAACACTGCTATCACAATGGCAAAAGAAAAAACAAAGGCAGAAAAAATTTCATTGATTGGTTTTTCTGGCGGTGGCGGTGCAGCAGTTCTTATAGCTGCAATGCGTGATGATGTTGAATTTATAGGCACACTTGCAGGACTTTTAGATCATAAGGCATGGACTAAGCAGCATAAGATTAGCCCATTGCATGGTTCGTTAAATCCTCTAGATAAGATAGAGTTAGTGAAAAATATCAAGCAATTACACATTACTTCTTCAGATGATAAAATAATTTCCCCTTATTCACAAAAAAATTATTGCAAGAAATTAAATCAAATAGATGCTTGTAAAGAAATAAGTGGAATGGAACATAATGGGAATTGGTGGAAAGTGTGGAATTATTAAAAAGTTTCGAGAAAAAGTGAAAAAATCTTGATATAATATCTGAAAAAATCTTATTTCGATTTATTATTTTTGTTTAGAAATGCGAAATTTTTATTTTTAGAACATTTATCCACCGCCAAATAACATTTAGCTTCAAACAACCTGTGGAGCGGTGAAATTAAAAAGTTTTTTGAAAGGAAGGGGGAGAGCCCTCTGAAAGAGGGCGAGGGGGAAACCTTGTCTTTTGTTCACAAAAGCATGGTTTCCCCCTT
>CAYJHN010000230.1:0-3160 GCA_964369985.1 uncultured Desulfovibrionaceae bacterium
TCGCTAAAGCCTTTATTCACTGCGTTCATATTATTGTAATACAAACCTATTTTTTCCCCTTTAAACTATTTGTTTCGCCACTTTGTGGACGAAACCTCGTTCGCATTTTGTGTGAAAAATGCTCACTCGCTAAAGCCTTTATTCACTGCGTTCATATTATTGTAATACAAACCTATTTTTTTTCCATTCTAAGCCTAAGTGATATTGTACAAAGGCGTCAATGACTTTATTGTAGTTTGTGATAATGTAGCTTGGGATTTCATTGTCTAACCATTCTTTAGGCTTATTATTTTGTACATCTTGCAAGAAAGCCATAGTTGGGTAGGAAATTCTGATATGCATTGACTTTGAACTTGTATTGTTAGCGCAGTCTAAACAGAGCACACCGCCGTCTTGCACAGAAAAAATTGCATTCAAGTTTTCTGTATGCTCTTTACCGCACAGAACACATGATTGTATATGCGGCGCATAACCTTGAATAGAAGCAAGTTTAAACCTAAATAAAGGCGGAAGAGAAGATGGATTTGCTGGATAATTTTTTATTTCTTCAAAAAAGTCAGTAATAAAATCAAAGCTTTCAGGTGAAGTTTCTGGATCGATATTTAAGGCTTCAATAAAGCGTAAACAATTTGTGGCTATGCCTAAAAGTCGCCAATCTCTTCGAATTGGAATAGAAGTTATAAGGCTTGTTTCTTTTAATTGTAATAGGTTTTTCTTTGGGCTTTTTTCAATAGTTGCACTTACTATATTAAATGTATCGAGACAGCCAGCAAACCTTTTTCTACTCTTGCTTGCTCCAAAGGCAAATGCTGTGCAAATTCCGCTAGATCTTGTGAGCATACGAACCCACATATCATATTCACGGAATTTGCCAACATTGAGTATTAGTGCCGTGTCGTACATATAAAAAGATTAAAGGGCAACAGATTCAAACTTTGCAAGTTCTTTATCTTTTTGCCTAAGTTCTAAACTTGAACCTTGAATGATAAAAGAATCTGCTTTATCAAGAGCTTGTAAAAATTCTCTAGACTGTGCTTCTACACCTTCTTCTGGGCATAGACGCATAGTTGATCCGCCAAGCACAAAATCTATGCTGCTTTCTTTGTTTTCCCATGTAAAGAAGAAAGAATTACAGCCATCTGAGCCAGCACCCTTGCCGCTTGTGGTATTTGCGTCTTCAATATTGAGAATGAAATGCGGTTCTGCAGGTGAATTATTTGCTTTTGGCTTGCCATTTAATTCTGTAAGTCTCCAGTATGTATTCTTGAGTTGTGCTTTATCGCTGGTGTTTTCAGTATTTTTTGCACTTTCAGTAGTAATGATATTTTGCACATTAAAATATCCTTCATCAGCATAAGAGGCATTTAGCTCGATATAAAGGCTTTTATTGTTGCCTAATTTAGATAATTCTGGATTTACTAAGACATTTCCTAAAAGCTTGAAAGAATCTACAAGTCCATTTGGTATGAAATAAAATTCATTATTTCTTTTTGTGACATTGCCTTTAAGTGTGAAATATATATTTTTGTTCATTCTTTCATCTAAAGGCATGAAATTGATGTTATTTAAGCTATCGAATAGAGGCAAGCTGTCAAAAAATACTTCGCTTTTTTGATTTACTGCACCGGTGAGAGTTTCTTTACCCGCAACAATAAGCTCTAATGAATGCCCACGCCCCACTTGATTCCAATACCCCCATGTAATAAAGGATTCTTTTTTCTCAATTCCGTCATTTTTCATGTCTTTATCCTGAATTAAAAAGAAAAGATGCTTGTCTTCTAAATAGAGTTTTGCTGAATAAAGTGCATCTTCAGCGTCTAAACTATAGTAAAAAGCTTGAGGTGCGTTGAGTTTTGCTGGTGAATTTTCTTCATTGTTTGCACGCAAAAGACGTATGTCTTGCTTTTCAAAAGAATCAAGAATTGCAGGTGTTTTTGTTGTAAAAAGAGCATTGTCATTATAGTATAATGTTGCCATAAGTTCTACAGGCATATTTGTGTCTATATTTTTTTCAAGATAAAGAGCATTAAATGCAATTGGCACAGCACCTTTGTAGGAAAAATAACCAGAATTAATGACTTTTTTCCCATTGTCTTGAGTAATTTGATAATGCACAAGCACTTCAGGTGGAAGGGCTATTCTTTCTAAATAAAAAAGACTTGGCTTTGCAGTAAGCACTTTTTCTTTAGATCTATTCCAAATAATTTTTGAATCTTCTTCGCCTTTAAAGGTGAGGCGTGCAGTTCTCACTGCGTCGAAAGTATAGACTTCTTCTTTTGGTTTATTTGCAGGTGAGTCAAGAAAAGAAAGAATAAGGTCATTACCTACAAGTTTCCATTTGTAACCTGAAATTGGAAGATTATTTACTGTTTCAAATCTGCCGTCTTCATAAAAATTGTAGATGTCTTTGCCTGTATCCCACATGCCAACAATGGCACTTGCTTCTATTTTCTTTGTTTCTTGGTCCTTTGCTTTTAGGCTATTATCCGCAACGTCCTGTGATGAAGGTGAACATGCTGCAAATACAAATAAAAGAAGTGTAGCAATAATATGATTTTTGTAATTTTTTTTCATAAGAAAATCCTTATAGGTATATTATACAAGGGCGACTAAGTCGTATTCCTTGGTTTCAATAATTTCGGCTGTAATTACTTGGCCTTGTGATATGTTTTGTCCACTTACATAGGTTATGCCATCAACTTCTGGAGCTTGAAACCATGTGCGTGCTGTGTATAAACCGTCCCATTCTTCAGAGGCTGTGTCAACTATAAGTTCCATATTTGCATGGAGGTAGGTAGCAAGAATTTCTTCACTTATTTCAGCTTGAATTTCCATTAGATTATCCCTACGCCATTCTTTGACTTCGTCTTTAACCTGATCAGGCATGGCAGCAGCCTTTGTTCCTTCTTCTGCTTGGTAAGCAAATACACCCATATTATGGAAACGTACTTCTTCAACAAAATCGCACAAAGATTGGTAGTGTTCATCGTTTTCAGATGGAAAACCCACAATAAGTGAAGTTCTAAGGGCAGCATTTGGCATATAATGCCTGATTTTTTCAACCACGGCATAAGGATCTGAAGAAAAAGGTCTGCCCATTTTCTTTAAAATATCTTGGTGTGCATGCTGTAGTGTAACATCAAAGTAAGGCAATAATCTT
>CAYJHN010000231.1:0-3122 GCA_964369985.1 uncultured Desulfovibrionaceae bacterium
AAAGATGAAAAATAGCTGAAAATAAAAAGAAAAAATAAAATCTTTAATTCCCAACTATCTCCTTGTACTTGCTAAAGGCAGCTTCTGGACTGTTGCCTAATTTAGTAGAAATGTATTCCAAATTATCTACAGCATCACAAGTTCTTACATATTCAGGAGCTATATCCTTATTTGAAGCTTGATTGTAATTTGCTAAAAAGAGTAATACTCTTGGATTTAATATATTTGCATTTTCTGGCATGAATACTATATCGCTTTGTGCTTCATACTCACGTATTTTATTTAGGCCTGAACCAAGAATATAGTCTACTTTATAAGTAACTGATTGCTCGAGAGTTTTTGAAGGCTCTATAAGCACAGTCTTGCTGATTTGTGTAGGAATATTTTCGTCATTTGTAATGAAATCAGCACAATGCACGAGATTTTTCTTTGCATGCGTGATGACACGTGTATGCGTGCCTTTACTAGTTGGAGCGTTGAAAGCGAGTGCGTGTAGAAAGTCTATAGCAACTTGCTCGGCATTGAAGATTCGGGCGAGGGCAGCGGAGGTTTGCTGACATAGACGAATACCTGTGAAAGAGCCTGCACCTATGACGGAAGCTATTTTTGAAATAGAAGAGAGGGGCAAATCGAGCTTTTGAAAAATATCTTTGATAAGTGGAGTTAATTTTTCGGTAGCGTTTTTTGGGCAATCCCACTCTTGATGAGCGAGAATGACATTGTTTTTTGCAAGGACAATTTGTAGACTGCCTTCGGAGGCGTTTAGCACAAGAGTAATATCTTTATTATTTGTTGGCATTATTTGAGCTCTTTTAAGTTATTAGAATAAAGTTCAATACTTGCAAGTGGAAATAGGGTCATGTAGTCGATTCTATCGTATTGCGCGTCTTTAAAAATAGGGTAGGGTCCAAAGGCAACTATATAGGATTCGTCTAAGAGGTAGATATGTGCTTCGTAAATGCCTATTCTGTGTAATTTATTGAGTTGAAGATGGGCTTTTTCAAGTGTATCTTCCTTTGCACATTGAATATAAAAGGCTTTATCTTTATCGTAGGGGACACCTTTATTATCTGTTACTGTGACGGTTTCTATATTGATAACGCCTTTTTTCTTGCCGTCGAGTATATCCATTGCGGCTTCTGAAAGGTCGATTATTCTATCACCTATGTATGGCCCTCTGTCGTTTATGCGAACGAGCACTGATTTATTATTATCTTTATTTGTGACGTGTAATACTTGCCCAAATTTGAGACTTTTGTGTGCAGCAGTGAGGGAAAATTGATTGTATTTTTCGCCATTTGCAGTGATTCTTCCGTGAAAACCAGGCCCATACCATGAAGCTTCACCTTCAAGCCTGAGGGAATCTTCGTAGACTGAATCTGAAAGCACAACTTCTTTGAGTGCCACTTCTGGCTGAGGGAGAGTTGTGTTTTCTGTATCATTTATATCAACAGAAGAGTAGATAGTTAAGAGGGCTTCTTGTTTTTCTTTTTCTCTTTGTGCTTTTTGCTCGGGAGTGAGTTCAACTTCTTTATTTTTATTTGTGTTTTCAGAGAGTTGGCTTACTGGGTTTACAATTTGTAAAAGTTCAGCGCTTAGTCTTGAATCTCTATAATTATTTTGCGGACTAGAGAAAAACTTTATTGATAGAACAAAAAGTAAGAAAAAAGAAAAAATAAGAGGATGTGGGATTTTTTTCATAGCAGTGGAGTTGGCAGAGCGGTTTAGAGTTCCCAAATAAGAGCCACCCAAGTTTCAGCGGGTTTGATTTCGTTTGTTGCGATATTTTCAGGGCAAAGATGTGGAATATCTTGTGCTTCGATTTTCTTTGGTTTTCCAAGTGAAGAGTAGGCTTCACACACATCGTCAGCTTGGGAAGACAATATACCAGATAAAACAAGATATCCATTTGTTTTAATAGAGTTAATGATATCAGGTGCGAGCATTTTTAATGGGCCAGCTAAAATATTTGCTATAACTATATCGAATTTTTCTTTTACAATGTCGATGCTGCCTGTATCCATTTGAATATCAGCAAGGGCATTGTTTAATTGAAGGTTTTCTTCTGTATTTACCATTGCGATTGGGTCAATATCTACACAAAGGCCTTTCATACCGATTTTTTGGCAAGCTATACCAAGAATACCTGTTCCGCAACCAAGGTCAAGGAAGTTTTGTTCGCTATTGAGTTTGTTAGCATTTTTTAAATCTGATATAGCGTGTAGGCAGAGGGCAGTTGTTGCGTGGTGTCCAGTGCCAAAGGCAGATTTTGGTTCGATGAGAAGTGGGATTTTTCCTTTTGCGGCCGTTTGGATATTGTCTTTTTCCCATGATGGCAGAACAATATAATTACCAGCATCTACAGCAGTGAAATATTGTTTCCACGCTTCTGTCCAGTCTTTGTTTTCAATTTCTGAATCAGAGAATAGGGCATAAGGGTATAGATTTGCAATGAGATTTCTCACTTGCTCAAGAATTTCTTTTTCTTCGCAGTGCAAACGCATCAAAACTTTTTCTTCAGGAAGGTTTTCTTCTTCCCAGCCGTATTGAATATATTCAAAAATAAGTGCCGCAGCTATTTCACTGTCAGATTGATTTAAAGTGATATCTAATCTGTAGAGTTGTTTTTCCATAATTCCTCATCAATATAAAATGTATTTTTTTAATAATATAGTTTTTTATAAATGACAAGTTAATCCCTATTATTAAAAATATGAATACAAAACTTGTGAAAAACTTGCATTGCAAATGAAAAAAGTCACATAAGAAAAGAAACTAACTGAAATTCATAACAAATTAAGCTCTTGACAAGTTATAGAGCTTATAGTAATTATGAATGACTATTTTTTTACACAATTTAACGTAGGAACTTGTGATGGATACACTGCAATTAAACAAAAGGAATCTTGCATTTATTCATGAGATAGAAGAAGAAAGTGGGGAGAAACTTTCAGCGTGCTATCAATGTGGAAAGTGTACTGCTGGCTGTCCTGCATCATTTTTATATGATAAGCAGGTAAGTAGAGTAATGCGTGCTGCACAATTAGGCTTTAAAGAAGAAGTATTGTCTTCTAAATCTTTATGGCTTTGTTTATCTTGTTCAACTTGTACTGCTCGTTGTC
>CAYJHN010000232.1:0-531 GCA_964369985.1 uncultured Desulfovibrionaceae bacterium
TTCTTTTATATCATCAATGCTAGCAACTTTACCAGTGCCAATAGCCCAAACAGGTTCATAAGCAATAGCTAAGTCTTCGGCATTATAATTAGATGGAAGTTTTGCAAGGCCTTTTTCTAATTGCACTTTTAAAACTTCAGTAAGCTTGCCTGATTCGCGTTCTTCTAATGTTTCGCCTATGCAAAAACACACTTTACAACCTTTATTGATTGCGTATTCAGTTTTATCAGCTAAAAATTCATCATTTTCATTAAAAATGCTTCTGCGTTCTGAATGTCCAACTAAAACCCATGTAACTCCGAATTCTTTTACATATTCAAGTGAGTTTTCACCAGTAAATGCACCTTCTTTAGCTGGGTAGAAGTTTTGTATACCATAAGAAAATGCTAAAGCTTTTTCATTATTAATAGCTGAAATAGTAGGTATATTTAAAGCAGGCACAAAAATAAGTGCTTCTTTGTTTTCTAGTGGGCTTGCTTCAAGTAAAGCAGAAAATTCTTTAGCATAAGCAGCAGCTTCTGCTGGGCTTTT
>CAYJHN010000232.1:541-2565 GCA_964369985.1 uncultured Desulfovibrionaceae bacterium
TTTCCAGTTTGCTGCGATTAATTTCTTCATGCTCGTCTCCATTAATTAGTCTTTCAAATGCAAACATTCGCTTTTAGCGAGCAAAAAGTCAAGTTTTTTTTTGCAACTTTAATAACTTTTTTTATAATTATTTTTTTACATTAAATATCTCTCTTTATTTTTGTTCTCTCGTATTTTACTCTCTAATATATGATATTCGCTTTTGTTAAATCAAAATCTTTTATATCAATAATTAAACTTGACAATATCAATATTTCTTTATATATGTTTTGAGTAAAGTTAATATTAATTTCAAATAAAGGTTATATATGTTTGCACTAAGAGCATTAAAAGCTGTATCTGATGAAACAAGACTGCGTTTAGCACTTGTTTTATCGCGTTATGAATTATCTGTTAATGAGATGGTAACGCTAATGGATATGGGGCAATCTCGAATTTCTCGCCATTTGAAAATTTTAGTTGATGCAGGTTTATTAGAATTTAGACGAGATGGATTGTGGGTGTATTATTCGGTAGTTCCTTCTGGCGAGGGTAAAGAGTTTTTAGACGCTATATATCCATTTGCGCTTGATATGCAAACTTCGCATTCAGATTTAGATATGGCAAAGCATATTTTAGAAGAAAGAGCCAGAAAAACAAGGCAATTCTTCAATGCTATAGCAGAAGATTGGGATGCTCTAAATAGCAAAGTTTTAGGCGATTATAATCTTGCCCAAGTAGTGTTAGAAAATATGCCAAAAAACTGCAATATTGCTGTTGATTTAGGTTGTGGTACTGGCGGTGTTTTAGAGGCATTAAGGCATGGTGCACAATCTGTTATTGGTGTTGATGGTTCTTCACGCATGTTAGAGCTTGCTAGACGCAGATTTGCAGAGGGCAGTGGTGTTGATCTTAACAAGCTATCGCTCAGGATAGGCGAACTTGACCATTTGCCTCTTAGAGATGCAGAAGCTGATTTTGCCTGCATAAATCTTGTATTGCATCATATTTCCGAGCCAAAACTTGTGCTTGCTGAAATAAAAAGAATTTTAAAGCCAAATTCAAAACTTCTTGTAATTGAATTTTCTAAGCATACTAATGAAACAATGCGTTCAGAATATGCGGATAGATGGCTTGGTTTTGACGAAGGGCAATTTATTGAACTTTCAGAAAGTTTAGGATTTAAGTTTGAAAGCGTAAAAAATGTTGCTGTAAAACAAAATCTTACTCTTTTTCAATTAATTTTAACAACATAATTATTAAAGGTGGTTAACATGGTACGTCCTCTTGATTTATCTCTTCCTTACGCAGTTGCAGATATCGAATTAGCTGATTTTGGCAGAAAAGAAATGCAACTTTCTGAACGTGAAGTTCCTGGTCTTATGGCTTTGATTGAAAAATACAAAAAATCACAGCCTCTTAAAGGTTTGAAGATCACTGGTTCACTTCACATGACAATTCAAACTGCAATGCTTATTAAATGTTTACATGCTTTAGGTGCTGATATTAGATGGTGTTCTTGTAATATTTTCTCAACACAAGACCATGCAGCAGCAGCAATTGCAGCAGATAAACTAGCTGCTGTATATGCTTGGAAAGGTGAAAGTTTAGAAGAGTATTGGTGGTGTACTGAAATGGCACTTACCTTCCCTGATGGTTCTGGCCCTGATCTTATTGTAGATGATGGCGGTGACGCAACATTATTTTTACACAAAGGTATTGATTGTGAAAAAGTGCCAGCACTTCTTGGACAAAAACACGACAACAAAGAATTTCAAATCATTATGGATAGAATTGAAGCTGCATATAATAAAGATAATGCAACTTTCACTCGTTTAGTAAAAAATGTTAAAGGCGTATCTGAAGAAACAACAACAGGCGTTCATCGTTTATATCAAATGGAAAAAGAAAATGCTCTTTTATTCCCTGCTATCAATGTAAACGACAGTGTAACAAAATCTAAATTTGATAACCTTTATGGTTGCCGTGAATCACTTGCTGATGGCATCAAACGTGCTACTGACATAATGGTTGCTGGTAAAGTT
>CAYJHN010000232.1:2575-3107 GCA_964369985.1 uncultured Desulfovibrionaceae bacterium
TCTTGTATGTGGTTATGGTGATGTTGGTAAGGGCTGTGCACAATCTATGCGTGGTTTTGGTGCTCGTGTTCTTGTAACTGAAATTGACCCTATATGCGCTCTACAAGCTGCTATGGAAGGTTATGAAGTAACTACAGTTGAAGACGCACTCCCAGAAGCAGATATCTTTGTTACTGCAACAGGTAACTATCATGTGCTCACAGGCGAACATATGAATAAAATGAAAGACGAAGCTATTATTTGTAATATTGGTCACTTTGATAATGAAATTGATATGGAGTGGCTTGAAACAAAGTCATTTGCAACAAAACTTAATATTAAAGAACAAGTTGACAAATGGACTTTCCCAAGTGGAAATTCTATTGTAGTTCTTGCAGAAGGTAGATTAGTAAATCTTGGTTGTGCAACTGGGCATCCATCATTTGTTATGTCAAATTCATTTACCAACCAAGTTTTAGCGCAATTAGAGCTAGCTACAAACAAAGAATTAGAAAATAAAGTTTATATATTACCAAAGAAATTAGACGAAGAG
>CAYJHN010000233.1:0-3064 GCA_964369985.1 uncultured Desulfovibrionaceae bacterium
CAAGTTTTTTGCCAAAAGCTGAACAGCATGGATATGACGAAAACAAGAAGCAATATATATTTTCTTTGTATTCATACTATTTTTCAAGCCATTTTGTTATAGTTTGAATTTGTACTTTGATAGATTCAAAACCTGTGCCACCATGTTGATTACGGCGCGCAACTGCAGTTCTGTAGTCAAGAATATGGAATACTTCTTCACTAGCTTTATAAGGTTCTGGAATAAAGGCATTTAATTCTTCTAAAGACAAGTCTTCTAAACCAAGATTTTTTTCTTCAGCATAGGCTACTGTTTTACCTGTAATATGATGTGCTTCTCTAAATGGAATGCCTAAACCAACAAGATAGTCCGCAAATTCAGTTGCATTTAAAAAGCCGCGAGAAAGTGATTTTGCCATATTTTCTACATTAAATACAGCTTGTTCTAGCATTTCTGTCATTACTTTTAATGAGAGAGTATAGTTTTTATACGTGTCAAAAAATGGCTCTTTATCTTCTTGTAAATCACGATTATATGTGAGTGGTATGCCTTTTAATTGTGTGAACAAATTGAAAAGGTTACCATATATTCTGCCTGTTTTTCCACGCATGATTTCAGCTACATCTGGATTTTTCTTTTGGGGCATAATAGATGAGCCTGTTGTATGCCTATCAGAAAGGCGAACAAAGCCAAATTGCGGGTTAGACCAAATAATTAGTTCTTCGCAAAATCTTGATAAATGCATGCTTGAAGTTGCAGCACAAAAGAGAGCTTCAAGTGCAAAATCTCTGTCTGCTACTGCGTCCATACTATTTTGAAAAACATTATACATATCAAGTTTATCTGCAACTAAATGCGGCTTGATTTCAAAAGTAGTGCCAGCAAGTGCGGCAGCACCTAATGGTGAAATTCTTGCTCTTTGTTCAGCTTGTTCCATACGTTCAACATCACGCTGAAACATAGCACAATAAGCAAGTAAATGATGAGCAAGACTTACAGGCTGAGCTGGTTGAAAATGTGTGCAGCCAGGTAAAAGAGTTTCTTGGTGTTTCTTTGCTTGCTCTAAAAAAGCTTCAATCATTTTACGCACTAAATGAGACCATTCACGTAAAGCATTTGAAACAAAAAGCCTAAAATCTAGACAAACTTGATCATTTCTGCTTCTTGCTGTGTGCAATTTTTTGCCCACATCGCCAACAATTTGCGTAAGGCGAGTTTCTATATTCATATGCACATCTTCAAGAGCCACATTCCAAGTAAAATTATTTTCTTCAATTTCTGCGAGTACTTGATCTAAGCCATTACAAAGAATTTTTGCTTCTTCATCAGAAATAATGTTTGATGCAGCAAGCATTTGTGCATGTGCCTTTGAACCAGCAATATCTACTTGGTAAAGATTTTTATCAAAAGAAACAGATTCAGTATATTGTTCAACTAAATCAGATACTTTTTCTGTGAAACGACCGCCCCATGAGCTATTTGTATTCTTCTTTTCTTGCATGCTAAAACTCGCTTATAAAGGAAATTTGATGTGAAGAATGTACATGTAAGCAGTGAAAAAGTCAAATTACTTTCACTGTGTTCATATATGCTTTATCATTAATTATAAAAGATATTATAAAATTACACTAAATTTAATGAGATGAATAGCAAAAGAGGGGAGTTTTTTAGAGCTTTACAAAATAATAAAAATCTATATGATGGTAATAAGAATTATTACTAACGTTCAAGTCAAATCTAAAGGAGCCTTTATGAAGAATTTCGCTTTACTTGTTTCAATTGTTTGCATCCTTTGTTTATTTAGTCCATTTTTTACTACGCATGCCCATGCAAGTAAAAAGGCTGTTCTTTCAAGTGATGATATTATGGTTTATGATTCAAAATTATCTATGTCAGCACTTTATAAAAATGTGATGAACTTTATTAAAAGTAAAAATCTTACTGTTTTTGCTGAATTTGATCATGAAAAAAATGCAAAAGATGTAAATCTTACTCTCAAACCAACTAAGGTTATTGTTTTTGGTAGTCCACTTGTAGGCACAAAACTTATGCAACAATACCCTGAACTTGGATTAGTGCTACCATTAAAAGTGCTCTTGATTGAGAATGAAAATGGGTCAACTCAGCTTGTTTACCAAGATCTTTCAGAATTATTTGAGTCTTTTGGCGTTGATGAAAATAATGAAATAGTAAAAAAAATGGAAGGCTTGCTTAAAGGCTTAGCGACAAGTTCTATAAAATAGTTTATTTTGAGGGGAAAAAACCACACTTTGAAAAGTGAGGTTTTTTCCCCTCAAACTCCCCTTTTTCCTTACAAACTTTTTAACAGATTGTAATATTAGTTTTTCTAAACTTCTATAAACATAAATAGTTTTTTAAAAAAAGGGAGTTTTATATAAAACTCCCTTTTCAATTTTTGAGTCAGCTATAAGCCGGATTTTGTTCGTGTATAAATACACGTGGTTATCATTCCTCTAGGATATTTATTACTAAATACCTCAAGCAACCTACCCGAGAATATATTCCATACGGAAATGGCAGAGCAACCCTCTATTCTCCTATTTGGTCTTGCTTCGGACGAGGCTTATCGAGCTACACAAGTCACCTCATGTACTGGTGGTCTCTTACACCGCCTTTTCACCCTTACCTCATCTAAAGAAAATTTTTTACTTTCTCTCTTTGTCAAGCTTCATATTTTTTTCAGTCATTTATGTTTAGATAAAGATCTTCAAAAAATTTTCGCTTTTCTCGAGATAAAGCAAAACTTTATCTTTATTTCTTTGAGGCGGTTCTTTTCTGTGACGCTCTCTAGGGGTCGCCCCCTCTGGGCATTACCCAGCATCCTGCTCAGTGAAGTCCGGACTTTCCTCCCCCTTATAAATAAGGCAGCGATAACCCGCTTAACTCTAAATATTATTATAATTTATATAAAATTATTACCTACTTGATGTTATTATAAAAACACATGTGAACGTAGTGAACATGCTTCTTAATCTTTGTTCGTAGCTTCAATATTCTTAGAAGAAGAAATCAATTTTTAAAGCGAAACAGTATTTAAGCGAAGCTTAAAACTTTTTCGCAAACA
>CAYJHN010000234.1:0-2746 GCA_964369985.1 uncultured Desulfovibrionaceae bacterium
TCTTCGTCGCGTATTTCAGGAGGTAGATCATTATCAGTGATATGATCGCTGCCAACAAGCACAATACACCTTTCAAGCACGTTTTTAAGCTGCATGATATTGCCTTCCCAATCGTAAGCAGAAAGGTAGTTAAGGGCTTCTGCTGTAAATTTTTTATCAACAATATTATGCTCTTTTGCAATTTTATGCGATAAAAAGCCTACAAGCTCTGGTATGTCTTCACGTCTTTCTCTGAGTGATGGCATATTTATTTCAATGATATTTAAAAGATAGTATAAGTCTTCTCTAAACAAGCCTTCTGTAACTAATTGCTTAATGTCTTTTGTTGCACTTACAATCACGCGTACATCAATGTTTACTGTTTTTTTAGAGCTTATTCTTCTGAGCTGTTTTGAACTGAGCACATCATAAATTTGTGCTTGTGCTTCAAGCGTGAGTTCTGTGACATCGTCTAAGAAAAGCGTACCTTCATTTGCCTGTTCAAGCTTGCCTCTTTTGAGGGTAGTTGTGCCATTATTGTCGCTTTCATAGCCGTATAAATCTGTTTCAAAAGCTTGCGAATTAAAACTTTTACAATTCACAACAACAAAGGGATAATCCTTTCTGTCAGAAGAATAATGTATTGCCTTTGCAGCCAAAGTTTTACCTGTGCCCCTTTCGCCGCGAATCATAACAGGTGTTTTATGTTTTGCTGCACTTTCAATAAGCACTCGAATTTCACGCATAGCCTTTGATTGACCTATAATATGCTCAGTTGAATAGGATTCTGCAATACTTTCTTGAAGTAGTTTATATTGTCTGTGAGCTTGCGAAAGCCTTGAAGCATTATGCACTGTTATAAGGAGTTCATCATTGCTAAAGGGCTTTGTAATATAGTCAAAAGCACCTTCACGCATAAGATCAACAGCAGATTCAATTGAACCAAAAGCAGTCATAATTAAAACTGGAGTATGCGGGTGAGATTTTTTTACGCTATGCAAAATATCACGGCCAGTGAGCTTTGGCATTTTCAAATCTGTAATAATAACATCTACTTCAGACTCATTCACAAAGGTAAGTGCTGTTTCAGGATCAGAAAGAGCTGTTACTGTATAGCCTGCGTCAAGAAGCAAGGTTTCTAGTACAAGAAGATAGTTTTTTTCATCGTCTAAAATAAGTATATGTGTTTCTTTTATCATAACTACCACACTTTGTTAGTTGTTTTCAGAATATTTAAAGCAAAGTTCAACGCATGCACCTTCGTCTTTATTGTATAAATTGATTTCGCCACCATGCGCTTGCACGATAGAACGCACTATAGGCAAGCCAAGCCCTGTTCCTTTTTCCTTTGTTGTAAAAAATGGATCTAAGGCATTTTTCAAAACTTCATCAGAAAAACCGCCGCCATTGTCACATATTGTGATAGCAATGTCTTTATTTTCTTTTACTTCAAGATTAATTGCAAGCATCGGATTTTCTTTCTCTTCTACTGCTTGTATAGCATTACTTATCACATTATAAATGGCTCTGTATAAGAGCTCGTCTTCACCAAAAACAACAGCTTTTTCAGGTGTTTGCACCTCAAGCTTAATCTGTGATGAAGAAATTTTATTTTCTAAAAAGGTAAGTACTTTTGTTAAGCAAAAAAGCAAATCTACTTCTTTTAAATTTAATTTTCTTGGCCTTGCATAATCTAGAAAATCGTTCACCAAAACACCTAATCGCTTAAGTTCATCCATCATTGCATCAAGAATACGCAGTGAGGCAGTATCCATTGTTGCTTTATTGCGCGAGGCAAGAAGCTCTGTACTTGATTGAATAATGCCAAGCGGATTTCTTATTTCATGTGCAATAGAGGCAACAACTCGCCCCATGCTTGCAAGCTTTTCTTGATGATGTAGCTGGGCTTCTAAATGTTTATTGTGTTCAATACGTTCAGAAATAAGACTTTCAGCTCGCCTTGCAATATATTGTAATAATACAAATAAAAACAAACAAGAAAGAACTAAGATAAGAAAAACAAGCCTTTGAAAGTCAATGGCATTCTGATAATGTTTGCTTATGTCAATAGTAAGTTGCAATACGCCTAAGAGTGGAGCTTTTTCAAAATATTCTGAAAGATCTTTATCAACAGAAAGAGGGTAGTAGATATCAAGTAAAAAAGAGTCTTTATACACTTCTCTTTGTAAAAAAGCTTCAAGGTAAGTAGTGTTATTTGCTTCTTCAAAAGTGTAAGGAATTGTAAAATTATATAAATTTTCTAAGCTCTTACCTTCAAGAACCTTCTCTTTAACTTCTTCTATATTTGTTGAATAAACAACAGCACCCTCATTATTGAGGATACGCACTTTTTTAACAGCAAGCCCCGTTAAAAGAGACTCCACTGTTTCATTTAAAAATCTGTATTGTTCTGGGTCACTTAAAGAAATAGTTTGCTGTGAAATAGCAATAGGAACTGTGAATTTTCTAAAAAGTTGCTGGTTGAAGTCTTCAGCAACTAAAAGAGCGTATTCTTTTTGCGAATCTAACAAAGAGATCAACATCGAACGCCCTAAAATAAAAGTGAGAAAAACACTTGATACAATAATAAGTAAGAAAGAAAACCAAGAAAAATACTTTGCTACTTCAATGGTTTTTTCTGGTTTGATTATGCTCACAATATTTACCTTTTATTACTTGGCATAGCATGTATATGCCTTATACTTTTCTGATTTCAGTATCAAAGTTTAAGAGATATAGCTTAAAATGTAAAGTCTTTAATATGAAG
>CAYJHN010000234.1:2756-3054 GCA_964369985.1 uncultured Desulfovibrionaceae bacterium
ATAAAAGCTTTATTTAATGAAAGAAAAATGCTATTATAACATAAATCTCTCATATTTTTGCATTATATTACAATATAAAGAGATAGATATGCACAATAGAACGACTTTAATTTCGCAAGGCCCTTTACTTTGGTATGCATTGGCTTTTGCTTATAGTCTTGGGATTGTATCGCACAATCTTTTCTTTGCCTCTGTCTTTTGTCTTGTCTTACTTATTCTTTGTATTTTTCAAAATGTAGAAGATAAAACAAGAGCTAAGTATCTAGTTCTTTTTAGCTTACTCTTTTATTTTATTGCA
>CAYJHN010000235.1:0-3044 GCA_964369985.1 uncultured Desulfovibrionaceae bacterium
ACCCACTTTCAGCTGTTATGCAGTCTGAAAGCCAAGCAAATGCTAAAAACGAACCAATGAAAGCAAAGATTGATGAACTTCAATCAAAAGCTGACCTTTCATTTAGCGTAGCTAGAAGTGCAGAAGGTATTGCTGCTGAAGCAAACTATGAAAGTGCTGCATTAAACACTGCTGCTGGTGCTGCTGTAAAAGCTTGGGCGAAAGATAATTCTGAGCTTTCAAAAGCAAAATCTAAGTTAGCAAAACCTTACAACCTTATTCCTAACCTTATTATACTCGGCTTTATTTTTGCTATCACATTCAGCATTGGTGCCGTATTCATGGGGTGGAACGTAAAGCAATTCTTTATTGGTTTCTTTGGCGTTTATGTCCTTACTCTTTGTGCTGCTGTTCTTGGAAAGCAAGCAACAATGGGTCACTACGGATTAAACACAGAAGTTTGGGCTATCATCTTAGGTATGATTGTTGCTAACACTGTTGGCACACCTAAATGGGTTGTTCCTGGTGTTCAAGTTGAATATTTCATCAAAACAGGTCTTGTATGTCTTGGTGCTGAAGTTCTATTCAACAAACTTCTTGCTATTGGTGTTCCTGGCATCTTTGTTGCTTGGTTTGTTACTCCTGTAGTATTAGTATCAACATACATCTTCGGTCAAAAAGTATTAAAAATTGAATCAAAAACTCTAAACATCACAATTTCATCTGATATGTCTGTGTGCGGAACTTCTGCTGCTATTGCTGCTGCTTCAGCTTGTGGCGCGAAAAAAGAAGAACTCACACTTGCAATCGGTTTATCACTCACATTTACAGCCATCATGATGATTGCGATCCCTGCTTTTGCTAATGCTGTTGGCATGCCAGAAGTTTTAGCTGGTGCATGGATTGGTGGTACTGTTGACTCAACTGGTGCTGTTGCTGCTGCTGGTGCTCTTATTGGCCCTAAAGCTATGCAAGTTGCTGCAACAATTAAGATGATTCAAAACATTCTTATTGGTGTAACAGCATTCTTTATTGCTCTTTACTGGACAACTAAAGTAGACGCAGTTGAAGGCCAAAAAGTAGGCGTAATGGAAATCTGGCATAGATTCCCTAAATTCGTACTTGGTTTCTTAACAGCTTCTGTTGTATGTTCTTACTGGAGTGCAGAATTAGCTAACGTTGATGGCGTAAACCTTACTTCATCACTCGTTGCTGGTGGTATGCTTTCACTTACTAAAGCAGTAAAAAGCTGGTGCTTTGCTTTAGCATTCCTTTCAATCGGTCTTGCTACTGACTTTAGAGTATTATCACACTACTTCAAAGGCGGAAAGCCAGTTATCTTATACGTTTGTGGTCAATCATTCAACCTTGCATTAACATTATTCATGGCTTGGATTATGTTCTACAAAGTATTCCCAGAAATTACTGCTAGCATCTAATAAGAGCTAGAAAACTAACAATAAAACAGAGGATTATAAAATAATCCTCTGTTTTTTTTAAAGTCTATACTTTCATAAAATAATATGCTATATAATAAATATAAGAAATAAAAAAAAGGAATCTAAATATGCAAGTAGAAGAAATAACAATTAATTATGAAGATAATGGCGTCTTAATTGTAAAAGAAGTAGATAAAGAAGTTTTAAGCAAAAAAGGTGCTTGGGTTACTGTTTTATTTAAATATCAAGATTGGGTAGAAAAAGATCAAGACTATGGCCCAATAAAATACGCTATCCGCCGATACCAAAAAAGAAATGACGAATACAGAGTGCAAGCAAAGTTTGCCCTCACAAATGACGAGCAAGCACGTCAGCTCATCGCCACTCTTACAAAATGGTTAGAAGCAAGTAACTAAAATTATGCAAAAAAATATTCTCAATAAAAAACAACTTTACGCAAAAGAAGTTGAACATAACTTTTTAGCCAATATTATGAAAGATTGGAAAAAAAGAAATCATAAACTTTTGCATATTGGCATAAACCATGCCATAGAGCCTTGTTTTTTTTGGGATTTAGGTTTTGAAGTCACAGCTTATGCTCAAAATCTTGAAGAATTAGAAGAAAGTCAGAAAAAAAATGGAAAGATGATTGAATACAGCCTTGGCGTTGTAGATCATCTTTCTTTTGAAGATAATACTTTTGATTATGTTGTTTTAACACATACTTTTGCTTCAAATACTTTAGTCGAATTGCCCTCACATTCAAGAACACAAAACCTTAAACACGTTTTTTCAAAAAAATCTGCAAAAAACAAGAAAATAGATTATGAATATTGTTTTCTTGAACAAATCATACACGAAAGCGTGAGAGTATGTGCAAATTCAGTGCTTATTGTTGAAAATTCTTCCTTTGCTTTTGATATTTTATCACCAGCTCTCTCCCCTCTTTATTTGCATCAAATATGCGAAAAAGCAGATCAACACAAGCACGAACTTCATTTTGCTCTTTCTGTGCCATCACTTCTTTGGTTAAAATCAAAAACAGCAAAATCATGCTATGCAATGCCGCATAAAGTGCCCTTTGGCAGCCTTATTGCCTTGCAGATAGATATTTCACAAGAAGTAATGACTTCCCTGCCGTCTTATGTATCTTATGCTGTTGAGGATATATAGTATTTTTTTTGTCTCCGACGGCCAAAGGAGGTCACCCCCTTTGGAAACCCGAATAGTAAGCGGTTTACCTACAGTCTCTAGCTAAAGAAGAAGATTTTTATTTGCGAAAAAGTTTTAAGCTTCGCTTAAATACTGTTTCGCTTTAAAATTGGGAAGTTTAGTATTAAGTTCACCTTGTCTGAAAATAAAAAGCAAGAAACATCTTCACTTCGTTCAGATGATATATAAAAAGCTTTAAGCAATAATAATAAAAACGCTATGTGAACATAGTGAACATAGAAGATTAAACTCTATTTATAGAGATCCTTTTTTACAAAAATAAACTTTAAATTTTAAAGCGGAAAAGTATTTATGAGCGTAGCTCATATAACTTTTCCGCAAACAAAAATAAAAATAATATTCTTTAGCCAGAACCTATTCTTTAACCGCTCACTATTCAGGGTTTCCAAAGGG
>CAYJHN010000236.1:0-3025 GCA_964369985.1 uncultured Desulfovibrionaceae bacterium
GCAACAGGCTACGAACCTGTAGGTCAGGAGTTCGAATCTCTTCGGGCGCGCCATAGGAAATCAAGGACTTAGATGCAAATCTAGGTCCTTTTTTTTATTTTAAAAAAGCCTGTGTTCTCATATTAACTTTTATCATGAGAAACACAGGCTTAGAATTAAATAAATAATTTTAAATCTTTATAAGGTTAAAAAGCATAAAGTAATAAAACAAGTATTTGAGCTGAAATTATTCGTAATAACATAGTTAAAGGATAAACTGAAGCATAAAATGAAGCAAGAAGGTCAGTATGAGTTATGTCTTGTGCGAATGCAAGAGCAGGTGGATCTGTCATGCTGCCTGAAAGTAAACCACATATAACTATGAAATTTAATTTGAAAAATACCCTTGCAATTAGAGCAAATGTAAATAATGGTACAAAGGTTATACACACGCCCACAAAGAAAAGCTTTAAACCCTCTAAACTAAAGAGCGCTTCAAAAAAGCTAGCACCTGCATTTATGCCAACAGCGGCTAAAAATAAAGCAATGCCCATTTCACGCATGATATGGTGAGCACTTGCTGGCAAATACCAAACTATTCCTTTAAAAGAATGTACCCTACTTAAGAAAATGGCAACTAATAAAGAACCACCAGCTAAGCCAAGTTTTAATGTAGTGTCAAAAAATGGCAAGGTGATTGGAATACTACCAACTATTATTCCAAGAACAATTCCTAAGAAAATCGGTAAAATAGGTGGATGACCTAAGGTTTTAGTAGAGTTGCCAAGTAATTTTTCAGCACCGTCTAAAGTGTCCTTTGTTCCAACAGCAACAATTTCATCTGCATAATGTAGCGAAATATTTTCGTTTGGTAAAAACTCAGTACCAGCTCTATTTATGCCTGTAATTGTAATAGCATGTGTGAGAAAATAACGTAATCTACCTAAACGTTTGCCAATAACTTCAGGTTTTGTGACTAGAATATGTCTAGTTTCAAGTGTTTCCTGATTATGATTCATATCTTTTTTGAACCAGTAACCAAGTTTTTCAATAGTGGAATTTACAATTCCCCTTTCGCCAATTAGGTGAATATGTAAATTGTGTTCTAAAATAACTTCATCAGCTGCAAGGTGCTGCTCTTCGACATTTTCTTCTTGCACACGTGAAACAATAACTTGATGCCCTTCACCTAGTACAGAATTTAATGTCCTGCCAAAATATTCTGAATTGGTTACACATAAAGTTTTGCTTGCTATTTCAATGTGTTCAGAGGTTTCTTCATTGATTTTCTTTATTTCCTTACTAATGCTAATTTTAAATATGCCTTTAATAAAGAGCATAGTAAGAATTATTCCAAAAATACCAAAAGGATAAGCTATAGCGTAATTCACGCTTACTTCTGTAATATCAAGATCAAGAGATTTTGTAGCTGATATTTCACTAAAAAGCGTTGTAGCAGCACCTAGTGAAGGGGTATTTGTTACTGCCCCACTATAAAGACCTGCTATAGCTGTTTCTGAAAGATTAAAGTATCTTCCAAGAAAAAACGCTATAAGTGTTCCTGACAAAACAATAAGAAAGGCAAAAATATTTAAAACTAATCCTCTTCTTTTTAATGAGTCAACAAAGGAAGGCCCCACTTGTAAACCAACTGAAAAAACAAAGAGGATTAGTCCAAATTCACGTATAAATTCAAGAAGATGTTTGTCAGGATTTAGGTTCATATAGCCAATGAAAAGACCACTAAATAGAACGCCACCTATTCCAAGTTTTATACCTTTAAAAGATACATTTCCTAGTGCTAAACCTAGAACAATAACAATAGATAGTAGAATTATTGTTTGTACAACGCCCGTTTGGGTGAATAAATTTGTGATCCACATATTTCAAACCTTAATTAAATTCTGATACTTTTTTTAATGTCTTCTATTCTATTTCTTGCGAAAATAAGTAATGAAATCATGTATTCAGAAGAATTAAATGTTTTTGTAACTAAAAGAGGATCAAAGGTGCAGATATCATTAAGGTATTGCATAGCAATTTTGAAGTTTTCTTCATTAGATTTGCCTGCAACATCAGGATATAGAGTATAAAGAGTGTTGAAATAGTCTCTCACAACAAGCATCATGCCTTGCACTTCATAAATATTGTTATCTATAGCATAAAATGGTAAATCTTTAGAATTTTGTAATAAACCAATAGCATAACCCATTAATTTATCGCTAATAATAAGTTCAAAAGCTGAATAAATATCGTCAGGGCGAGCGTTGAAAACAGCTTTTTCTTGAGCTACTTCTTCTAGGTATGAATTTGTTAATTCTAAACTTTTCTTATAGTAGGATTCAGCAGATGGAATAAATACATAACCCCATTTTGAAGGAGAAAGAGCTAAATAATTCATTCTTGCTGAGTAGAGATTGTCATTTTCTTTATCAGCTGAGCCTAATTTTGCAAATTCAGTTGAAAAATGATCGAATAAAACCTTTGTAGAAACATACACACCAAATTGTCTGTAAGCTCTGTTGTCTAAAAGATATGAATTGAATAAAAAGTCATTTGCTGACCAGCCAAAAGTAGAGTCTAATTCATACTGAAGCTGATTAGTAATTGAGCCTAATAAAGTATTTGCTTGATTTTGTTCAAGATTTATTGGCATTGGTTCTTCAAATACGTTTTGATCTACAAAGGAGTAGACTTTTTGTGAAAAGACAATCACTAGTAATATACCAATAATAAAAACTAGTTGAATAAGAGCAAAAGTAGACGCCTTAACTGCATTTTGTTTAATGTTCATAATACTTCCTTTAATTTTGAAAAAAACAATTTAGCATATTAAATAATATGCAACAAGTGTATTATTCTTTATGATTTTGTTGTTTTTGTAGAAAATTATATCTTTTTCTTCTGCTTTTTTGAATTATTTAAGTAATATTTGAAAGAAAATATAAAATTTAAATATATATAAAAAAGCTTGACTATTCTTTTGCTTTCCTATACATATTCTTTACGCGCTCGTGGCTCAGCTGGATAGAGCAACAGGCTACGA
>CAYJHN010000237.1:0-3019 GCA_964369985.1 uncultured Desulfovibrionaceae bacterium
TAAGCTTTTTTATTTTAATAAAGATGAAAATCTAAGCTTTTTTTATTTTAACAAATTTCTTGTGAATTCTAGAAATGAAAATATTTTATATAGCTTACATAAGTATAAAAATAAATGTAAGCTATATAAATTTTTTACTTTATTTTTTACTTCATTTGCTCTTTAAGTAATTCAGAAATATGAATTACTTTGATAGGAAGTTTATTTTTTTCTACCCCACCACCTAATTGCATAACACAACCAGGGCAATCAACTGCTAAGTAATTTGCCTCTGTAGCAGAGATGTTTTTAAGTTTATTTTCGAGGATTTTAGCAGAAATTTCAGGAAACTTCATAGAATAAGTTCCACCAAAACCACAGCAATTTTCTTCTTCTTCACTCTTTATATAATGTGATGTAAAATCAATAAGCTCACGAGGTGCTTTATTTACACCTAAGCCTCTACATAAATGGCAAGAAGCATGATAAGCTACTTTTTTATCAGACTTATTGAAATTGTCAGCATCTAAATTGAGATAATCACGTACAAATGACGAAAAATCAATAATCTTAGTGCAAAAACTATCAACTTTTTTTGTCATTTCAGGAATATTAAGCAAAATAGCTTTATAATTATGCTTTAAGTGTGAGGCACAAGAAGCACAAAGTGTGAGAATTGCGTCGTATTCTTTATAAGCAAAAGCGTTAACATTTTGTAAAGCCACAACTTTTAATGTTTTTTCTTGTGCCATCATTTTTAATGGTAAACCACAGCATGATTGCTCAAGTGGAAATTCAACTTGCACATTGTGCTTATATAATAAGTCAAGGCATGCGACTAATTGTTCTGGATAAATGAAATCTTGTGCACAGCCTGTAAAAATAGCTATTCTATATTTAGGATTTTTTATTTGTTTTTGTAATTTTGGCCATCTATCTCTAAAAGCTTCAGAAGCAAGAGCTGGTAAAGCTTTGTATCCATGTTTGCCTAAGAAAATATTTGGCAGATGACGCTGGTAAGCAGTGCCTGCTGTAGAAGGAAGTTGGGCATATTTAGCAAATTTTAGTAAAGTATGGAACACTTTACGGTTTTTCATAAGCGCACTTAAAAGATTTCCCTCAATAGGGCTACCGTATTCCTTATCTAAAAGTACACGAATTTCATTTATAAGAGCTGGTAGATCAATACTACCCGCGCAAATGTTTTTACAAGCTTCACAATTTATACAATTTTGTGCAAGCAATCTTGCCTTATCTTTTCCGTGAAATAAATAGGTAAGCACAAGGCCTATTGCACCTATATAGATATAGCCCATTTTATGCCCACCAACTAAACGGTATATAGGACAAACATTTGCACAAGCACCGCATCTAACACATCGAAATACTTGTGAGAATATAGGGTCTTTAGCTATAGCTGTTCTTCCATTATCCAAAAAAATGATATGCATGATTTTCTTTTTATCTTCATTTGCTAATGATTCACCTGCACCTGTTATCCAATTAACATAAGATGTTATCATTTGCCCAGTTGCATTACGAGGCAAAACTTGAAGCAAGTTTAGAGCGTCTTCAATTTTGGGTATAAGTTTATCTAAACCTAATAAAGCAACATGAACTTTAGGAAGCGTTGTCACCATGCGTGCATTGCCTTCGTTTGTAACCGTTGCAATAGAGCCACTTTCAGCTACAGCAAAATTTGCTCCAGTAATGCCCATATCTGCATAAACAAATTTAGGCCTTAAATGCCTTCTTGCAATTTTTACAAGATTTGAAACATCACTGTCTTGTTTGACTCCTGTAAGTTCAGAAAGATTTTCTGCAACTTGATGGCGAGATAAATGTATGATAGGCAGCACCATATGTGATGGCCTTTCATTTCTTAATTGTACAAGCCACTCACCTAAATCACTTTCTTCAACTTCAAAACCTTGTTCGTAAAGATGTGTATTGAGTTCTGTTTCTTCAGATGTCATGGATTTTGATTTTACAATGCTTTTTACATTATTGTCTTTGGCTATTTTCGAAATGAGTGCATTTGCTTCTTGAGAATTTTGCACACGATGCACAATAACATTATTTTTTTCTGCTTCTATTTTAAATTGAGTATATAAGTCCTCTACATTCTGAGCAGCAAAATCTTTGCAATCTGCAATTTTTGCAATTAAGGCTTTTTCATCAACTTGTTTAAAACTTTTATCTCTACTTTCTTTATAGTTTATTGCAAACTTGCTCAGTGTTGTGCTAAGAAATTCGTCGTTTAAGCTTGCTTCAATTTCTTTTTTGTATTCAGCTGAATTTTTAGGATGATTTTTATGCATATATTATTCCTCAATCAACACAATATGAAGTTCAAGCGGGCCATGCACGCCAACAGTAAGCACACGTTCAATGTCAGAGGTTCTGCTTGATCCTGTGATATAAGTAATAGTTGAAGGCTTGTTTGATTTCAATATTTTTGTCATATAATCAGCTATTTCATTCAAATCTTTATGTATATTCCTTACATCAAGTATAAGAATACAAATTTCACTTATCATTGTAGCTAATCTTTTTTCTGAATCATAGCAATTCAAAACACAAGTTCCGCTTGCAGCTATACCTAGGTCAGCTACAGCAATGCCAACATTAACGCCACCTAAATAAGAATATAAGTCATTTTCGATACATAAGATGTTTTTTTCATCACACAATGATTTTATATATAGATAGTCTTCTTTGCTAAAAGAAGGGGCAGCAAGAATTTTCTTTGTTTTTTCTTCTTCACTTTTTCTGCAGTCCTCAACTAATATTTCGCATAAAGGGCTTTTTGAACAAATATCAACTACATATTCATAGGCTTGCCGCATGCTCGTAGCTGAATATAAAAGTGCGCTTACGGATTCTGCTCTTTGCTTGAAAATATCAATTATATCAGTAGTAGCTTTAGGGGAATGATCCTTCATTTCTGTTTTCATTTAAACTCCAGCTTGTATTATATATGTAGGTAGTTATGTATATCTTTTAGCATGATTTTATAAAATTCTATTTTAAATAAAAA
>CAYJHN010000238.1:0-2995 GCA_964369985.1 uncultured Desulfovibrionaceae bacterium
TAAAGGAGGAGAGCTTGAGAGGGGGAAAACCTTGCCTTTCAAGAGATGCTTTTCTCCCTCTCGAAACAAATTAAAAGAACTTCCCTTTCTTTAAAAAATAAGCTTCAACTTCTTGCCAAATAGAAAAAAAGGCATTATACTAATTAAAGACATTATTTACATATCGAGAGTTTTATTATGAGTCATCAAAGCCCATTACCGGAAGTTTCCTTCTCAACTTTTGTTTTATCGCTTGCATCTTCTGCTCTTTCATATTTAGGCGAAGTGCCGCATCCTGAAACTGGCAAAAAAACAACAGATTTAAATGTTGCCTCGCACACTATTGACATTCTTGACATGCTTCAAAATAAATTAACAAATGGCATCACTGAAGAAGAGCAACAATTATTGAAAGGCATTTTATACGAATTACGCATGAAATATGTTGCAGCAAATAAAAAATAGTTATTAAGTTATTAGGATAAATTATGAAAGCAGCTTTGATTGGTGTTTCTGGTTACACTGGTATGGAACTTGTGCGTCTATTGGCTACGCACCCAAATTTTGAACTCTCTATGGCAACTTCAAGACAAGAAGAAGGCAAGAAAGTTTCTGACATCTACCCTTTTATGCTCAACAATAAGGGTGCTGATATTGTCATCACAAATTCAAAAGCAAAAGAAATCAAAGAAAATTGCGACATTGTTTTCTTAGCAGTGCCGCATGGAATTGCCATGAGCATGGCTGATGAATTACTAGCTGAAGGCTGTAAAATCGTTGATCTTTCTGCTGACTTTAGAATCAATCACAAAGATATTTTTGAACAATGGTATAAAAGCGAACACACAGCAAGCCATCTTCTTGACAAAGCTGTTTACGGCTTACCTGAACTCTATGCTGAAAAAATCAAACAAGCACAATTAGTTGCTAATCCTGGTTGCTACCCTACTGCCTCAATACTTGCGCTCTATCCTGCGTTAAAAAATAAAATTATCTCTGAACAAAATATTGTTATTGACGCAAAATCTGGCACATCTGGTGCAGGCAGAAAAGCACAAATTGGCTCACTTTTCTGCGAAGTATACGATAGCTTTAAAGCCTATGGTCTCACAACGCACAGGCACACACCAGAAATTGAGCAAGAACTTTCAAAAGTGAATGGCAGTGAAATAATACTTTCCTTTAATCCGCATTTAGTGCCAATGAATAGAGGAATACTTGCAACTGTTTACACAAACTTAACAAAAGAAATCACACTTGAAGAAGTTCACGCTTTATACACAAAATGCTATAAAAATGACAAATTTGTACGCGTGCTCCCTCTTGGTAAATTACCAGAAACAAGAAATGTGCGTGGCACAATGTATTGCGATTTAGGCCTCAGCCTTTGCAATAGAACCAAAAGATTGATCATTACTTCTGCCATTGATAATGTTGCAAGAGGTGCTTCAGCTCAAGCACTTGCAAATGCTAACCTCATGACAGGTCAAGCATTAGATGCTGGGTTAAACTTTGCACCTATGCTACCATAAATAAAAACAAATATATTTTATAAAGAGCAAATATACAATATTTGCTTTTTTTTATTTAATGCTTATTTTATAATATAATTATCATTAATAACTATAAAGATTGGCATTTATTTTTATTAATAGCCTAAAAAAATGATTGACAAAAATTGCGTTATTAGTAATAATTATCATGTAGTTTATTTAGTAAAAGGTTTATAGGTTTAAATATGCAAGAATTAGCTTCTGTACAAAAAGCTTCAAGAATGACAAAACAGCGTTCCGTCATTCTCTCAGAATTGAAAATGGTCAACACTCATCCAACAGCAGAGGAACTTTACACAATAGTAAAAAGAAAGCTTCCAAAAATCTCATTAGGAACAGTATATCGCAATCTTGATGTGCTAGCCGAAACGGGAAAAATCAGAAAGATTTTTTCGACTGGCTCTATCCGTAGATTTGATGCAGATATGTCAGAACATTCACATGCTCGCTGTTCTGAATGTGGTAAAGTTGTGGATATTTTTAATGACAGCAATTTTAGTTCGCAAAAACAAATCCAAGTTGAGGGATTTCATATCATTACAACTTCGATTGAATATGAAGGTATTTGTTTTGAATGCAACAAACAATCTTCTTTCCCCAAAAGGGCGAAGGTGATTAATCTTTAACTCTTTGCATAAAATACAAAAGGAGCAACAATGAAATCTCTAAAAGGTACACAAACAGAAAAAAATCTTCTCACAGCTTTTGCTGGTGAATCACAAGCTCGTAATCGTTATGTTTTCTTTGCAAGTAAAGCAAAAAAAGACGGTTATGTACAGATTTCACAAACTTTAGAAACAATAGCACAACAAGAAAAAGAACATGCTGAACGTTTGTTTAAATTCTTAGAAGGCGGCGAAGTTGAAATTACAGCTTCATACCCTGCTGGTATTATTGGCGATACTTACGATAACCTTATTGCAGCAGCTGGTGGTGAAAATCACGAACATCAGCACATGTATCCAGAATTTGCGGATATTGCAGAAAAAGAAGGCTTTTTAGAAATCGCTGAAGTTATGAGACATATTGCTATAGCTGAAATGTACCATGAGTCACTCTTTTTGAAATTTGCAGAGCACATCAAAGACGGTACAACTTTTAAAAGAGATAAATCCGTTCACTGGCATTGCAGAAACTGCGGCTACAATCAACATTCAACTTCTGCACCAGATAAATGCCCTGCGTGTAACCACCCGCAAGCATACTTTGATGTAATCCACTAGGATATATTTGAAAGGGAAATCATAGATCATGTTTTCCCTTTCATTTTTTTAATATTGCTTTATACCTCTTAGTAAGCAGTTAAAAATAAAAATGTTAAACACTTTGCTGTTCAACATTTTCTTTTTTTAAAATTCTTCTATTTTATAAAATCATCTTATTTCTGTGCAAAAAATGAAATAATAGCTTCTTGATTTTTTCCATCTCTTGGTTTTGGAATTACATTTTTTACAAGCATAATA
>CAYJHN010000239.1:0-2994 GCA_964369985.1 uncultured Desulfovibrionaceae bacterium
ATAGATAGTGCATAGTATGTAAATTGTCAAATTAGAATAAAATTTTAGTGTAACTAATCGTGTAAGTGGCAATTTGGATTTATATTGAGAGGTATTTTTTCAAATTCACCTAGTATTCCATCGTATTGTAATATCATATTTTTGTATGGATTTTCTATTTCTAAAATAAGCATTACGCAAATTGAAACCTGAATAGAAGCAATTATTCCAGCACTTGATGATATTGCAGAAATTTTCTCTTCTGTTTCAGTAATATTTAAATTAATACAGTTTATGCAAGCTGTGTTTTTTTCAACAAGCATCACATAACCATAAAAGGATTTTATACCGCCATCTATAAGTTTTATATTGTTTTTTATTGCGTATTCATTGACACAAAGTCTTGTTTTTATAGAATCTACGCAAAGAATGATAATATCAACATTTTTAATTTTTTCTTCAATATTTGAACTATCTATATATGAATTATCTAGAACAAATCTTGTATGAGGAAAACTCTTATGTAGTTTTTCATTTAAAACAGAGATCTTACTTTTAGAAATATCATCAATAGTATAAAGAAATTGTCTGTTTAAATTGGATAGTGAAATAACATCATTATCAAAAATTGTAATTTTTCCTATACCTGCCGAACAAAGTTCAGTGATGACAAAAGAACCTAATCCACCAGCTCCAATTATTGCAATATGTGCATTTTTTATTTTTTCTTGACCTTTATCGCCTATTTGCGGGATTTTGATTTGCCTAGAAAAGAGTTCATTATAGTCATTTTTAAAATCATCATTCATTATCCACCTCCTACAGGTGGAAATAATGATATCACATCAAGATCTTTTACTATTGTATCGCAAGAAGAATGAAATCCATTTACTAAACAAATAGCAAGATCCTTTTGATTAATTTGAAGTTCATTTAAAATTTCATTAACATTTTTAATTTTTGAAGGATCAAAGTAAATAATTTTATCTCTATTTTCTCTAAAAGTAGCAAACAATCTGACTTCAATCATAAAAAATCCTCATAAAAAAGGGTAAATAGAATATACTTCTATTTACCCTATATTAATATTTAAATAAAGTTAAAAATAGCTTTATCTATTATTTAGGCTAGCTTATTCTCATTTGTTTCGTCACTCTGTAGACGAAAGCATTAAGAATCAAGTCCTAAACGTTTTTTAGTTTCTTCAGTTGGGAAAGCGTCTACCCAGCCACGTTCAGCATAATATTGCGGCAATGTGATGTCTAATTTGCTTATCATACCTTTTGATGGTCCATCAACAATAGGTGTTTCAAGTAAACGTTTCGGAAGATTGTCATCTTCAGTTTTCATTCCTGCTTCTTGGTTAAACATACGTTCAATATTATAGATTCTTTCACCAACTGTGATCAATTCTTCAGGTGAATAATTTGTTCCAGTTGTTGCATTAAGAAGAGCTGCATATTGAGGAGCACCAAGTGCGAAAGATGAGAATAAGCAAAGTCCCATACTATCAATAACAGCTGTAAGATCTTGGAATATTTTACACCAGAAAGCTTTACCATCAGTTGCTGTTCTGTCAAGTTGTTCTGGTAAACCAAGTATTTCAGGTGAAATTACATAACCACGAACGTGGCAACCACCACGGTTTGAAGTTGCGTATGTGATACCAATACCTTGAATAGCTCGAGCGTCGTAAGCAGGAAGTTCTTGTTTTTTAACACTCATTGAAAGTTCAGGACGGCCATATTTTTCGCAAAGTCTGTAACTGCCATCAGCCATAAGTTTTGCTAAAGGAAGTTTGCCTTCGCCCATACGTCTTGTCCATTCAACAATTGCTTCAGCACTGCCAAACTTTAATGGAATATTGTCACAATCTTCGTCTTTAATTAGACCTTCTTGATAAAGTTCCATTGCTGCGGCAATAGTACAAGGTGTTGAAATTGCATCTAATCCATATTCATTACAAAGATGGTTTGCTTCATTTATAGCTACAATATCGCTCACACCGCAGCTTCCGCCATAAGCCCATAATACTTCATATTCAGGGCCGCCAACAATTTCACCTTTTAAGTCAATAATTCTACCACAACCAATAGGGCAACGATGACAGAATCCTTGTTTTACAATGTGTTTTTCTGTTAAAGTTTCGCCAGAAACATCATCTGCATGCTCAGAATATGAACCTTGCCAGTTATTTGCTGGAAAAGCACCTACGTTATTGACAATATTAACTAAAACTGCAGTACCGTAAGCTCCTAAACCTTGTCCTGTGACAGGATTTGCTTTAAGCATTTCTAGGCATTCACGGTTAGCGACTTTTAATGCATCTTCGTCAGCACCTTGAACTCGTGTTTTTGATGAAGTTACAGTAATAGCTTTTAAATTTTTAGAACCCATTACAGCACCAACACCACTTCTGCCTGCTGCCCTGTCTTTATCGTTCATGATACATGCTAATAAAGATTGATTTTCACCAGCTGGGCCAATGTTTAATACTGCAGATTTAGGATGAACTTCTTTGAGTTTGCTATCAACCTCTAATGAAGTCATACCGACATATTCAGCTGCGTCAACGATTTTTATGATATCGTCATGGATATTAATATAAACTGCTTTGTCAGACTTACCTTCAACAATAATACCATCCCAGCCAGCAAATTTTAATTTAGCACCCCAAACACCACCAGAGTTAGAGCATGCAATCATGCCTGTTAATGGTGATTTTGTGATAACCATATAACGGCCAGAAGTTGGAGAAGCTGTACCAGTAAGTGGGCCAGTTAAATAAATAATTTTGTTTTGTTCTGAAAGAGGTGCAGCTTTAGCTACGCCTTCATCGTAAAGGATTTTTGTACCTAAACCACGTCCGCCTATAAACTTCTTTGCTTTGTCTAAACCAATTTCTTCAACTTTAATTTCTTTAGTTGTAAGATTGATTCTTGCAATTTTGTTATGGTAAGAAGTTTGCATAATACCTCCAAATTAAAAATAATTTAATACAGAAGGCAAGAAAAA
>CAYJHN010000240.1:0-2975 GCA_964369985.1 uncultured Desulfovibrionaceae bacterium
CACGTGAAGTTGAAGAATACCTTCTAAAAATGCCTGGCATATACGATGTGCAAGTAGTTGGTGTGCCTTCTCGTAAATATGGTGAAGAAGTGTGCGCATTTATTATTACAAAACCTGATTATGAAGTTCGAATCGAAGATATACGTGACTTTTGCCGTGGAAAAATAGCATGGCATAAAATACCACGACATATTAGCATTGTTGATAAATACCCAATGACTGCATCAGGAAAAATACAAAAATATAAATTGCGTGAAGCTGCTTCAGTGTTATTTTCACACTTAGCTTAGTAGAAGAAGTTGATTTTTTTGAGAGGGGGAACCGCATTTTTCTGAGAAAAATGAGTTTCCCCCTCTCAAACTCTCCCCCTCCTTAAAAAGCATTCACTATCTATTCTACATAAAAATCCCAAAGCAAAGCTTGGGATTTTTTTTCATTATAGAAAGGAATATATTTTGAGAGTTGAATGAGTAAGATGTAGTTATACATTATATCATTCCTTAGCCAGCTCAAAAAAAGGAATTTTTTGAGCTTTTTAACACGAAAAACGTATTTGCCAAAGGCAAAACTTTTTCGTAAATAAAAAAAAGAAAAAACAAAGAAACAAAAAAAATAAACTATAAAATTTGCAATTTACACAATAAAGCAAATTCTAAGGTTTCCAAAGGGGATTATCCCCTTTGGTCGTCGAAGACAAAAAAGTAAAGTCGAAGACAAAAAGTAAAGTCAAAACAAAAGCTACTTTCTATAAAATAAAAAGTAGCCTTTGTAATTATAAATATATGATATCTATGCTCTTATGAAATGTTGTCACCACGTTTTGCAACTGATGACATACCGCCCATAATTGAACCAAGAACATTTGTGTAACCTTTGTCTTTGAGAACAACCATTGTTTCGTAAGAACGAGTACCTGTTGAACAAACGAGAGCTAGAGGTCTATCCTTTGGTATTTCGTTTATGCGAGCTTGTAATTCTTCAAGTGGCATTGATAGCCATGAATCAGGATATTTTTCTTGTAGAGCGAGAACGTGCGGATGTGGTGGACGAATATCTATGAAATAGGTGTTATCCTTTGATTTTTCATCCCACATTGCAGAGAATTTATTAGGGTCTATTATTTCAAATCTATCGTCTAAAGCGTTATCTGCGACATTTGCAATTGTGTTAATGATATCCATTGCAGAGGCAAAAGGCGGAGCGTAGGCGATTTCAGCATTTGAGAGTTTTTCAACTGTAAGATCTGCATATTGCATGAGCACGGCAACAGCATCTACTCTAGCTTTTACGGCATCAGCATTTGTGGATGAAGCTTGGAAACCGAGAATTTTTCTTGTTTTCTTTTCTACAACCATTTGCATACATGTCATAACGGCATCTGGATAGAAGTGTGCGTGATCAGTGCCTTCTATGGTGATACAAATAGCGTCGAAACCTTCTTTTTCAGCTTGTGGAAGAGTGAGTCCAACGCCAGCAAAGGATAGTTCATTGAGTTTTACGCACCATGTACCTACATATCCATCGAAGGTATCAGATTTACCAGCAAGGTTTGAACCGATAACGCGTCCTTGTCTATTTGCCATTGAACCAAGTGGAATGTATCCGTCTTTATTTGTGATGATATTTTTTACAGAACAGCAATCGCCACCTGAATAAATATTTTCATCGTTTGTTCTCATGTATTTATCAACAATGATAGCATTATTTGGAGAGAGTGCGAGGCCAGCATCTTTTGCAAGTTCTGAATTTGGAACAAAGCCTATAGCTGAAATAACAAGATCTGCTTCTATTGTTTGCTTGTCAGTGACAACGGCTGTTACTTTACCGTCTTTTCCTTCAAGTTTTTGTACTTTTTCACCCAGAGCGAGAGTGATGTCGAGTTTTTTTAGATCTTCTTCGGCTATTTGAGCTGAATGTTCGTTTGAAACTTGTGGTAATACTTGGTCGCAATATTCAACAACAGTAGTATTTATTCCCCACATATCAGCAAATGCTACAGCAACTTCTAAACCGATAAAACCAGCACCTACAACAACGGCATTTTGAATTTGCCCGCTTGCACAAAGTTCGTTGATTTTTAGAGCTTCGTGGATATTTGTTACTGAGAGCACATTTTCAAGATTTGCATTTTCAACTGGTAGTGCACGTGCAGAAGCACCTGTTGCGATAACGAGTTTATCGTAAGCGAGAGTTTCTTGTTCTTTTGTGCGAACATTTTCAACAAGAACTGTTTTATCTTCTCTGTTGATTTTTAAAGCTCTTATGCCTATTCTTGCGTTAACATTTTTTACTTCTTCAAAAAACTTTGGATCACGCAATACGTGGGCGGTTGTCATGCGTAGACCTTCGATGGTAGGCACGTCACCTGAAATATAATAAGGTATACCACAACCACCGTATGAAATTATATCATCTTGGTCGATCATAGTTACATTTGCACTTGGATTTGCTCTTTTACAGCGAGCTGCTGCTTTAGGTCCAAGAGCCACACCACCAATAATAAGAATATTATCACTCATTTACGCACTTCCTTGCTTTTGAAATACAATAAAAAAAATGCATACACATAAATATGTTATACACATTTTTTTTATAAAAAATGTTAATTTATTAAATAAATACCTTATTACTATTGAACTTGAAACAAAGTAATAGATTTAAAATACTAATATATGACTTTAAAAGTCAATATTATTTTCTAGTGATGATCTTCGTTTGGATTTGTTTTTTTAAGATAGTAAAGAGCAGCTAGCACAGCACCCAAACCTAAGAAAAAAAATAAAAAGTCCATATTTCCTCCAAAAACTTAATTCTTCTTGATGCGTGAATATCTAAATCAAGAAGAGATTAAAGTAGATATTTTTCTTTACTTTATTCCTAAGTTAATTTAAAATCAAGCATATTTAAAGCTTAAAGAAAATCTTTTTGCTTTTATTTTTGTACTTTTTTTTACTATTTTTTTTTACTATTTTTTT
>CAYJHN010000241.1:0-465 GCA_964369985.1 uncultured Desulfovibrionaceae bacterium
AACATGCAATGCCTTATCATTGCTTGGAATACAGTCTAATGAAGATATTTTTGTTAAAATAAAAAAAAGCACTTATTTCTAAGTGCTTATTTCATTTAAGTGGCTCCCCGAGACGGTCTTGAACCGCCAACCTAGTGATTAACAGTCACCCGCTCTGCCGATTGAGCTATCGGGGAACAGATACAAATCATAAGAATTGCGTCGTAAAAAGAGTTCTATACAAAATGAGTGCAGATGTCAAGTAAATCTTTATAATAAAATTTATTTTTTTTAAAAGGTCGTAGAAAAAAATAAAGTAAAACATAAACTTGACTGTCTAAACTATACAAGATAAAGTACTTTGTATAGCTTAGCTTTTTTATAAATTTTAATAAAAAACACAAATAATGAGTGCTATTATGAAAAAAGAAGTTTTTTTACTTGATTTAGCAGATATACTTGAACGCGATGATGCTTGTGGCGAAG
>CAYJHN010000241.1:489-850 GCA_964369985.1 uncultured Desulfovibrionaceae bacterium
TTAGCCTCAATTCTTTTGATAATCTTACTTTAGTTCAAGAAATTATTGCTTTAGCAGGAGATAAGATAAGTGATTAACTTTTCAAAAGAACAGTTTTTTATAGTAACTGGGGCAAGTTCGGGCATAGGAAAGGAAGTGTGCCTTTTGCTAAATTCTTTAAATGCTTCTGTTGTTGCCATAGCAAGAAGAAAAGAAGAGCTTCTTGAAATACAAAAACAAGCAACTTTTCCTGACAATATATATATTGAAACAAAAGATTTAGCAGAAGATATCAACAATCTTCCTCTCTATATTAAAGAATTGAGAGAAAAATACACAAAATTTTCTGGTATGGCTTTTTGTGCTGGAATAAGTCAAATCA
>CAYJHN010000241.1:860-2964 GCA_964369985.1 uncultured Desulfovibrionaceae bacterium
CAAAGGTCTTGATTATCAAGGTATGCAAAAATCTTTAGATATAAACTATTTATCACCTGTTTTTTTTGCAAAAGGCATGGTAGACAAAAGAAATAATGTAGGAAAAAATACTTCCCTTGTGTTTTTGGCTTCTGCTGGAGCGTCTTCATGTGAAGTTGGCATGCTGAGCTACAGTGGGGCAAAAGCTGCTCTTATTGCAGCAGCAAAAGTGCTTTCACGCGAGGTTGCAAAAAATGGCATAAGAGTGAACACTGTTTCGCCAATGGCTATTGATACGCCAATGCTTGACGACATGGCAAGAGAATATGCTCAAGAAAATTATCCATTTGGCATTGGGCAAGCTGACGATGTGGCAAATTGTGTTGTCTATCTTTTATCAGAGCAAGCAAAATGGATTACAGGACAGAATTATATCTTAGATGGCGGGTACTTATAAGTGAAGAATGTTTTTGTTGTAGGCGGGCTTGGCTTTGCACACGAATGTGCTATGTTTTTGATGGATATAGCTAAAAAAGACGATTCTATAAAATTTGCAGGCTTTCTTGGTCATAATGGTTTTGGCAAGCAAGAAAATTATAAAAGTCTGCAAGAATATTATAGAGGCGATGTGGCAGACTATGCCTTTTCTGATGACGATTATGTTGTTATTGGAGGTGGTTATCCGCGTTTGAGAGAGCTTATTTACCTTGATTGTAAAAAACTCAATCTCAAGTTTTATACATTAATTTGCCCTAATTCTTCTCTTGATCCAAGTGTAGAGCTTGGTGAGGCAAATATCTTTATTTCGAGCTCTGTTTCAACACATTGCAAAATAGGCAATGGAAATTTATTCAATGTTGACGTGAAGATAGGGCACGATATTACTATAGGTGATTTCAATTTCTTTGCACCGCGTTCCATGCTTTTAGGGCAATGCGATGTGGGCAGTTATAATAGTATTGGGGCAAATTCTCTACTTTTGCCAAAGGTAAAAATGGGAGATAACAATAAAATAGCACCTTTATCTGCTGTGTATAAAAGAGTGAAGTCAAATTCCTATTATTTAGGCAATCCTGCCGTAAAAGTTGGAGAAGTAGCTGATGAGTAAAGTTTCTTTCAAAAATGTTTTTATGCGTGGTCTTTGTTCGGTAGTGCCTGAAAAAGTTATTAATATTGATGATGAAATTCATTTTTATGATAATGACGAAAAGAAGCTTGCAAGAAATAAGAAAATTTTAGGTTTAGGCACAAGGCATATTGTTCAAGATGGTGAAACTCTTACAGATTTATGTCTAGAAGCAGGCAAAAATCTCATAGAAGAACTTGCCTATAATAAAGATGAAATCGACTGCCTTATTGTTGCTTCTACTAGCCATGATTATGTATATCCAGCAACAGCTTGTATTTTACAAGAAAAACTAGGACTTAGCGAAGATTGTGCTGCCTTTGATGTGAGCGGTCTTGCTTGTTCTGCCTATGTTTATGGCTTGTGGCTAGCCCATTCGCTTATTGTTGCAGGATCTGCAAAAAAAGTGCTCTTGCTTGCAGGTGATACAGTGAGTTTGCGTTCGTGTGAGGCTAACAGAAATTCAAATATGCTCTTTGGCGACGCTGGCACGGCAACTTTGCTTGAATATAGCACAAAAGAATATAATTCTTCTTTCTTGCTTGGCACGCGAGGAAGTGGCTGGAATAAAATTGTCGCTCCAGCAACAGGGTTAAAGCTTCCTATTCGTGATGATATTTCAAGTATTAAGGTAGAAGATACCCAAAACAATGAATGGCATTTGTGGGATGAGATAATGCGTGGCATGGATGTTTTTCAATTTACTGGCGAAGTTGCACCACAAAGCATAGAAGATTTGCTTTTATTTAGTAATGAAAAGAAAGAAGAAATTGATTTTTTTGCTTTTCATCAAGGAAATAAGCAGATTGTTGAAACAATTTTAAAGCATGCAAGTATTCCTTTTGAAAAATCTTCAACACAAACTTTCACAAAATACGGTAATTGCGCAACTGCTTCTGTTATTACAGTGCTTTGCGATCAGCTAAAAGACAAAAATTACGCAAAAGTAATGCTAGGTTCCTTTGGTGTGGGGCTTTCTTGGTCATTTGCACTTATAAA
>CAYJHN010000242.1:0-2925 GCA_964369985.1 uncultured Desulfovibrionaceae bacterium
AAATGCGATTGAGGTTTTGTGCACAGCGTGCCAAAACGAATCTATATAAGGAAGAGGTTTAAAGTGAACGAAGTGAACAAAGACTTTAGCGAAAGAGCATTTTCCACGCAAAATGCGATTGAGGTTTTGTGCACAGCGTGCCAAAACGAATCTATATAAGGAAGAGGTTTAAAGTGAACGAAGTGAACAAAGACTTTAGCGAAAGAGCATTTTCCACGCAAAATGCGATTGAGGTTTTGTGCACAGCGTGCCAAAACGAATCTATATAAGGAAGATGTATAAGATGGTATACGATAGTGATATATTTGTAGCTGGTTGCGGTATAGCAGGCACAGCTGCTAGTGTTTTTGCAAAAGAAGAAGGCTTTAGTGTAATACAAGCAGGTAGCACAGCAGAAATCGTTTTTGCAAGCGGACTTTTTGACGTGTATGGCAGTAAAAAGCCATTTAACTCTATACGTGCGATAAAAACAACAAATCCATTACATCCTTATGCAAAGATTGGCCCTGAAAATGTTCGTCTTGCAATGGATTCTTTCTTAGCATGGTTAGAAAAACACGGAATGCCATTCAAGCATTTAGGTGAAGATTCCTCTAGAGTTTTTACACCAATGGGCACAACAAAATTGACTTGGGCTGTTCCTGAATCTTTTGCCTATGCAGTTGAAGTTATTGAAAAAAAACTTCCAGCTCTTATTGTGGATTTTCATGGTTATAGAGAATTTTCAGCAAAACAAATTGTTGAAGTAGCAAAGAATGTTGTTCCTGGTTTAACTTCCTTGCGTGTGGTTTTTCCAGCCGCTTTAGAGCAGCCTTTATTGCCTGGCGCAATGGCACAAGCTCTTGAATATCCAGAACATTTAGAAACTTTAGCAGCTTTGATTAAACCACATCTTGGCACAGCTGTTTGCGTTGGTTTGCCTGCTGTTTTAGGTGTGCATAACGCACATTTACGCACTCAAAGACTTTCTGAACTCTTGAATGTGCCTGTTTTTGAAATTCCTACGCTTCCAGCTTCTACTCCTGGTTTTAGACTGAAGGATATTTTTGATGCTCATCTTGATAAAGAGGGCATTCAAACAAGAAGATTAGTGCGTGCAACAAATATTGTAAAATGCAAAAAAGGCGACAAAGAAGGCTTTGAAGTCACTCTTACACAAGCTTCTGGCTCTGAAAAAATATTTGTAAAGCATGTTATTCTTGCAACAGGTAGATTTATAGGCAGTGGGCTTACCGCAGATAGAGTGAATGGCGTGAGCGAAACTATTATGAATTTGCCAGTGCATCAACCAGAAAACAGAGAAATTTGGCATAATGAAGAATTATTCCACAAAGATGGACATCCAATCAACTATTCAGGTGTTATGGTAAACGATTACTTTAATCCAGTTGACCATGATAACAATCTTATTGATGAAAATCTTTATGCTATTGGTACCTTGCTTGCTCATCACGACTGGATGCGTGAAAAATGCGGTGTTGGTATTGCTGTTTCTTCTGCTTTTATTGCGATCAAAAATATTGCAAGAAAAGTATAGAAATTTAGTTTAATAAATAATCTTGAGGGGAAAAAACCACAGATTGAAAAGTGAAGTTTTTTCCCCTCAAACCTTCCTTTTTTCTTATAAACTTTTTATTTGTGCTCTAATATAAACTTTTATATTTTTTTGTAAAAGTTTTTATCTTGTGTTATAAAATTTTAAGTAAAAAGTGTTGGTTTATAAATTCTAATTATAAAGGCTTTAGTTTGTTATCTAAAGCCTTTTTATATCATATTTATTTTATCTGTTGAGTAGTTCTAATGCCATTTGAGGAGCAGCATTTGCTTGGGCTATAACAGAGCCTGTAGTTTGAGTAAGAATTTGGTATTTTGTGAAAGCTGTCATTTCTTTTGCAACATCAACATCTACAAGACGTGAAGAAGATGCTGTGAGGTTTTCAGCTTCAAATTCTAGCTTGTTTATAGTGGCTTCCATTGAGTTTTGCACAGCACCTAGTTTAGATCTTGTTGTTGAGTTTTGTGAAATAGCTGCATCGATAGCAAGAAGAGCTCTTTGAGCCGAATTTTGTGTGCTGATTGTGTAACCATCACCAGTTGGATCAGAATTATTTCCAACTCCTAATGCGGAAGCTGTGCTGTCATTAATTTGTAAATATGTGAAATCTTTGTTTTCATTATTAGATGGGCCGTAATGTAATTTTAATTTACCTGGAAAATCTTCAAAAAATCCACCATGGTATTCGTCTGAGTCAAGGTTTCCATTGAGCAATTTAATGTTGTTAAATTCTGTCATTTCTGCAATACGAGTGATTTCAGAAGCAAGAGATTGATATTCGCTGTCAATAATTCCTCTTTGCACAGAATCGTAGTGACCAGTGGCTGCTTGTTCGGCAAGTTCTTTCATGCGAATGAGATTTGCATCTATAACCCCAAGAGAGGCATCGGCTGTTTGCACAAGAGAAACAGCGTCATTTGCATTACGCATGCCTTGCTGTAAGGTGCTTACGCCTACTTGCATGCTCACTGATGAAGTGTAGGCTTGTGCGTCATCAGCTGCATTTTGCACCTTTAAACCAGATGCAAGTTTTGAAATTGAATTAGCCAAATTTCCGTAAGACGAATTCATTGCAACAGCTGATCGCATAGCAGTGATGTTATTATTTAGAAAAAATGCCATAACTTACCTCATATAAGTTTAAGAGAAATATCTATTTTCTTCAGTTTGTCTTTGAACTTTTTGTGCTGGCTAGGCAAAAAGTTCTGCTTTCTCTTTATTTATATATGAATTATGCAAAATATATGCCATTGCTATAATAGAAAGAAGAAGTAAGGGATTTTAAAAATCGAAAAAAAACTTGACAATCTATATGTTTTTGCTACATTCACATAATCGTGCCGGAGTGGTGGAATGGTAAACGCAGCGGA
>CAYJHN010000243.1:0-2905 GCA_964369985.1 uncultured Desulfovibrionaceae bacterium
ACCTCGCTTACAAGAGGCGTGGCTCTTGTTTCGCGAGCTTGTGCCTTTGTTCGCTACGCTCACTTTTATAAAATAATTTCAAGTAGATAAAGTCTAAACTAGAATAACGTGATCATTTCTTTATGCCAGCACAAACAAAATTATTTTCTATTTTCAAAAGCCTGTAATTTTTCTAGATATTGCACATGCTTAGCTGAGCCAAGCTTTGCATTTGCTAAAACTTTACCTTGTTCTACTGCTGGTTGATCTATAGGATTTATTCCTATAAGCCAACCTGTTAAAATAGTTGCAAGTTCAAGCAGTTGCATAAATTGCCCTGCTTCATAACAATCTGCCTTTGGAAAATAACCATGAACTAAAGGCACTTTATTTTCCACTAATGCCATACGAGTTGCAAGGGTTTCAGCCACTAAAACATCGCCTAATGGCTTTGCACTAATGCATTGCCATTGCCCTGTTAAACCTTCAGGAAGTTTTGATATTTCTTGATTTACTGAAGAAGAAATAAACAAACAGCCCTTATCTTTTGGCCCGTCTAAAAACATTTGTAAAGAAGAATGCTGATCAGTAACGCCAAGAGCAGAAAGAGGCATAGAACCTTTGCCATTCTTACCTAGACTTTCAGCCCATAATTGCACAAACCATGCACCAAAGGTAGCCCATGCTGGATGGTACATAAAAAGTAAAAGTTGTGAATAATTATTTTCAATCAAATTAGCAGCATAACACGCAAATTTCCATGCTTCATGCTCTTGCAATTTAGAATAGTCTTTTGCTAAATCTCTACCAAGATCAGCAGCACCTTTCATTAACATCTTGTAATCAATGTCTAAAAAAGCAGCTGGCAACATACCTACAGCAGAAAAAATTGAATACCTACCACCTAAATTATCAGGCACTTCTAATGATTTGAAACCATATTTATTTACTTCTTCTCTTAAATAGCCATGCTCTTTATCGGTGACGTGTAAGAAATGTTCTTTCCATGTGTCAGGCAATTCTTTTGCAAAAAGTTCTTTTATAATAAAGTATTGCGATATAGTTTCTATAGTACCACCAGATTTTGAAATAGTAAGCACTAAAGTTTCTTCTTTTGGCAGTCTTGCCAATGTATCCATAAAGGCTTCTGGCTCAATATTATCCATTATCCATAAGGATTTACCATTATGCATTGGTCTGTCTTGCCCTGGTGCATAGGCTTTTTGTAAAGCCCTAGGTCCAAGTGCTGAACCGCCTATACCAAGCAAAAGACAGTGTTTATATTGTGAAAAAAATGGTCTTAATTTTTCAATTTCTTCGCAAAGATTTTCGTAAAATGGCAATGTAAGAAAAGGGAGCAAGCCCTCTTCAACCTCTTGTTTCAAACGTGCTGCATATTGTTCTGATTTTCTACTTTCATTAAATAAGGCATCTCTAAAGTCAAAGTAAGGCATAACTCCCCCATAGGATAATGTAAAACTAAATATTTAAACCATAAACCTCAAAATATAGATTTCGTATAATTTGTTTGTATTTAATATTAACTATAATAAATTAAGCTGAAATTACTTTCTTTACTTTTGCAAGAGCTTCTAAAAGCAAGTCATCTGCTAAGGCATAAGAAAAACGTAAGCAAGTAGGATTACCAAAAGCAGAACCTGGAACAAGTGCCACTTGTGCTTTTTCGAGTATTTCAGTGCAAAGTTCATCACCAGTACAATTTTTTCTTGCTAAGACGCCTGCAAAATCTGGGAATAAATAGAAAGCACCTTCTGGTTTTGGGCAGACAACACCTTCCCACGAGGAAATTTCTTTGTAAGCCATTTCTAAACGACGTTCAAATGCTTCATGCATTGGTTTTATACAGTCATATGAAGCTGTAAGTGCTTCGATTAATGCATATTGTGCGATAGAGCATACATTTGAAGTTGCTTGTGACTGCACTATGCCAGCTTTTTTGATAACTTCTTTGCTTGCAATGGTATAGCCTGTTCTCCAGCCTGTCATTGCAAATGCTTTTGCTGTGCCGTTGCAAATAGCAATTTGATCTGGATAGTCTTTCAAGAAGTGCATTAACGATGCTTTTTCATTACCAAAATAGACAAGTTGGTCGTAAATTTCATCAGAAACAACAAAAAGCCCATTATTGATTGCCCATAAAGCAATTTTATCTAATTCTTCTTGCGAATAAGTAACACCAGATGGATTTGAAGGCGAGTTTAAAAGCAGAACCTTTGTTTTTTCTGTACGTGCTTTTTCTAAATCTTCAAGAGAAATTCTAAAACCATTTTCAGCCTTTGTTTGCACGATTACTGGCTTTCCGTCTGCTAATTCAACAATTTCAGGATATGAAGTCCAATATGGTGAAGGAATAATAACTTCATCTCCTTTTGAACACAACACCATGAAAAGATTGTATAAAGATTGCTTGCCGCCATTTGTTATCATAGTATTTGCAGGTTCAAGATCAACATTATACTCACGTTTATAATAAGTACACACAGCTTTTCTTGCTTCTGGCACGCCTTCTACAGGTGTATAGCGTGTTTTACCCGCATCAATAGCTTTTTTTGCTGCTTCGCAAATATGCTTTGGTGTGTCAAAATCTGGCTCGCCAAGTGCAAGCGAAATAATAGATAAACCTTGTGCTTTTAATTCAGCTGCTTTCGCGCTTACAGCAAGGGTTGCAGATGGTTTAACAGAGTCTAATCTTTGAGCAAATTTCATTCTTAAATCCTTATATATAAATATATTTTCTAATATTATGCAATTTTTTGTGCAATAATTGTTTTCACTTGTTTTGCGTCAGCGTCTTCAACTTTAAGTGTCCAGCCATTGACTTCAAATTCTTCTTCTGTGAGAGGCACTTTACCAGCGAGAAGTGAAAGATAACCACCTATAGTGTCTTCTTCTTCTGAAACGATTT
>CAYJHN010000244.1:0-2881 GCA_964369985.1 uncultured Desulfovibrionaceae bacterium
CATTTACTGTAATAGATCTAGAACCTAATTCTTGTGCTAAAGATTTTGTCATACCAATAACGCCAGCTTTAGTAGCTGAATAGTTCACTTGTCCAGCATTACCTGATTGTCCAACTACACTAGACAAGTTGATAATTCTGCCTTGTCTGCGTTTTGACATTATTTTAGCAGCTTCACGCATACACAAAAATGCACCGCGTAAATTCACTTGCACAACATCATCAAAGTCTTCATTCTTCATTCTAAGAACAAGACCATCTTTAGTGATGCCAGCATTATTTACTAAAACATGAAGATCTACTTTATCTTTGATTTCTTCTTGAAAAAGTTTAGTAATTGCATCGCCATCGCCAACATTAAGCTGACAAGCTTTTGCATTTACGCCAAATTCTTCAAGTTGATTTACAACTTCTAATGCTTCATCTTTTTTTGAATTGTATGTAATTACAACATCAAAACCGTCTCTAGCCAAAGCAAAAGCACAAGCTTTTCCAATACCACGAGAACCACCAGTTACCAATGCAGCAGGGCGAAGTTCATTTGTTTGATCACTCATGTATTCATTCCTCTATAAATAACTTTTTGCAATGACATAATATAAGTTACACTATATATAATTTGCATGTCAAAGTTATAGAAAACTTTTAGATTTTTTTCAAGCGATAATTTTAATATATTTTTTAAAATTTATAAAAAGAAGTTCTTTATTTTTTTTATCAATAAAAACAAACGATTATGCAATTTTAAAAAGTGCTGAACCCCAAGTTAATCCACCACCAAAAGTAGTAAGAAGTATTTTATCTTCTTTTTTTACTGGTTTTTCAACAAAAAGTTCTGATAAAGCAAGAGGAATAGAAGAAGCAGAAGTATTGCCATATTTATGCACATTCACAAAACGAGCTTCAGCTGGTACTTCTAATTTATCATAAACGGCTTCAATAATTCGAGTATTTGCCTGATGCGGAACAGCATAAGCAATATCTGAAAGTAGAAGATTATTTCTTTCTAAAATTTCCTTACAAGATGTTGTCATAGATCTTACAGCATGCTTATATACTTCTCTACCCTGCATTTGCAAGAAAAAGTCCGCGTCAATTTGTGCTCCTAGCTGACCCGAAAAGGCAGTTCCACCGCCAATTGTAATAAGATCTTTGAGTTTGCCATCTGTGTAACATTTTGTATCAATAATTTCTAATTGTACTGTATCAAGATTTTCTCTTTTTTCAGCAGTGAGCACACAAGCAGTAGCCGCATCACCAAATAAGACTGAAGTAGTACGATCTTGATAGTTCATACGTCTTGAAAGAGATTCACTTGTAACAAAAAGAATTTTTGCATCAGGATTTAATGCCAAAGCTGCTCGCACAAGCTCTATGCCATAAACATAGCCAGAACAAGCGGCATTAAAGTCCATTGATAAAACATTTTTATTTGGATTTATATCCAATGAGCCAGCAACGATGCATGCCATGCTAGGTAAAAGCATTTCAGGTGTGCAAGTAGCTGCAAAAATATGTGTTAGTTCAGAAGCATCAAGCTTAGCTGCTGCTAAAGCTTTTTTACTTGCCTCTATTGCAAAAGTAGAACCATTTTGGTCATTTTGCATAATGCGTCTTTGCTCAATGCCAGTACGCGAGCGTATCCATTCGTCGTTAGTGTCCATGATTTTTTCAAAATCAGCATTAGACATAATATTTTCAGGAAGACTCACTGAAAGAGAATTTAAAAATACACTCATAATCTACCCATGTATAAAAATAAAAATAGGTGAAAAAACTACATTGAGCTAACGTAGCGTGATAATTCTTCATTTGCTTGTAATGTTTCTATCAAGCGGTCATTTGTTCCATTTTCAATGGAAGCAAAGGCAATTTTAATACCAGAACAAATTGCTTTTTCGTCTGAGGAACCATGCCCTACAATACAAACACCACGAAGCCCTAAAACTGGTGCTCCACCGTATTCACTATAGTCGATTCTTTTCTTAAATTTTTTGAAAGCTGTTTTCGCAAGAAAAACACCAATTTTTGACAAAATACCATTTGAGAGAAGTTCACGTCTTAAAATTCGAGTAAGCGAAAGAGCAAGGCCTTCACTTAATTTTAGTGCAATGTTACCAACAAAGCCATCGCAAACAGCAACATCAACTTCACCAGAAAAAATATCTCTACCTTCAATATTACCTAAGAAGTTCACATCTTTAGCAAGTTTTAAAAGCTCAAAACTTTCTTTAACTAAAGTGTTTCCCTTGCCCTCTTCTTCGCCAATGCTCAAAATTCCCACGGTTGGGTTTTCTTTACCTGTTATACCTTGTAAAAAAGTAGAGCCCATAAGAGCAAATTGAAACAAGTGTATTGGCTTACATTCAACATTAGCTCCAACATCTAAAAGCATCATAGGCTCTTTTTCTGTTGGTAATAAAGTGGCAAGGGCTGGACGTTCAATACCTGGAATTCGCCCAAGTATAAACATTCCGCAGGCAACCGTTGCCCCAGAATGCCCAGCACTAAAGACCCCGTCTACTTTCTTTTCTTGTAATAACCTACAAGCAACTTGAATAGAGGAGTCTTTCTTTCTTCTTAAAATATCAGAAGGCTTTTCATGCATTTCAGCCACTTGAGTAGCGTGAACAATCTCATACTCTACATTGCTTGTATCACAATTTTCAAGAGCCTTTTCGATTTCTTCGCTAATTCCAACAAAAACAACTTTTGACTTTGTTTCTCTTGCGGCTTTTATAGCACCGGGCACAACAACAGAAGGGCCAAAATCCCCTCCCATTGCGTCCACTGCTACTGCATTTATTTTTTTTGTCATTATTTACTTAGCTTTATTATGCGTTTGCGTTTGCTACATGAATAATTTGTTTTTCTTTGTATTT
>CAYJHN010000245.1:0-554 GCA_964369985.1 uncultured Desulfovibrionaceae bacterium
GCTCACTGTAAAGGTTTCCAAAGGACGGTAGTCCTTTGGTCGCCGAAGGCAAAAAGAACTATTCAGCAGCAGTTTCTTCTGATTCTTCTTTAGTCTTTGTTTCTTCGATTCGTATTTGTTTTGGCACTCTGTGCACAAAACCTCGTTTGCAAGAAACGTCGTTCTTGCTGCACTCGCTAAAGCCTTTGTTCGCTTTGCTCACTAGAACTATTCAGCAGCAGTTTCTTCTGATTCTTCTTTAGTTTTTGTTTCTTCAAAGTGCTCACTCCAGAAGACTAATCTTTGGCAGTTAGGGCAAGAAACGATTTGTGAACCACGTTGTAATTCATTAAATACTTGTGGTGGAATTGCTATGTTACAGCCAGCACAGATACCGTCTTTAATATATACAATAGCAGGGTTTTTTAATCTTTTTCTGATGAATTCATAACGTGTAAGCACAGGAATTGGAATAATAGAAAGTGATTCTTTTCTTTGAATAGCAAGTTCTGCTAATTCTTTTTCAGCTTCTTGTTTTAGAATTTCAAGATTTTCATTTGCTTTGTCTAATTCTT
>CAYJHN010000245.1:564-2879 GCA_964369985.1 uncultured Desulfovibrionaceae bacterium
AAGGCAAGATTGTTGATGTTCAACTTCACTTTTAAGCGCGAATTTTTCGTCTTCTTGGAAGCGTGATCTGCCTTCCATATTTTCAACTTCGCGTGAAACAGCGTCTAATTCTTTTTCGCTTGAAACTTGTTCTAATTTATCTTGTGCTTTTTTTACATCAGTTAATGAACTTTCAAAGTCGTAATTCATACGTTTTTGTTGTTCGCTAAGATGTGTTAATTTTTCTTCAATATGCTCTTTTTGTGCGTTGTAAGTATTGAATTTTTGCGTAAGGGCTTCAATAGCACGTGGAGCTTTGCTCAGCCTTTCTTCAACAGCAAAAATTGCATTGTCTACTTTTTGTAAGGCTACAAGTTGTGAAATTTGGCTAAGGTAAAGGCTCATAGTTTTCTCCGTTTTAATGTTCTGATTAACTGCTTTGTTTTATATATAATCCTTGAAATAAGGATAATATGTTAGAAATAAGAATAAGGGTTATTTGCTTTAATAAAGCTTACTTTGATGTTCTTTTCCTTGAAGTCGTCTTCAAGTAAAAGGCTAAATCGACGCATCATTTCTTCTTCTAGACTAAAATGTCCAACATCTAGCAATAATGGCGGATTCTTTTTATTTGGTATTGCTTGTAAGGCGTCTAAGGCATCGTGGTATTTTACGTCGCCAGTTATGTATAGATCGGCTTGAGACAAAAGAGCGTGTTCGTATAAAGAAGCGCCTGAACCAGTACATATAGCTATTGTTTTTATTTCTCTTTTCTTTGCTTCTTCTTGATCTAGTGCAATAAGTCTAAAATCTTTTAAAGAAATATTTGGCATAAGTTGTACAAGTTTTTTTGCAAGTTTTGGTATAGTAATTGCTTTTTCTAATGTACCAACAACACCAAAATTATCTTTTTTATCAAGTGCTTGTATGTTTTTTAAAGAAAGTTCGTCTGCAAGCCATTTACTTACAAAAGGCATAATATGTAAGTTGTCGTAATAATCGTAGAGAGTGTCGTGAAAAGCGTCTGGCTTGCTACTATTTTGTGTGAGAATATCAATATGTGTATTATGGCAGATGTTTGAACTGTCAGTGGAAGATTTTTCTTTATGTTTTGTTACGTCTAGTGAAGTGTGTGCTGAATAAAGCAAGGCTTGTTTTGATAAAAGCATAGAAGAAATTTTAAACAAGGCATTTACTTTATTTAATCTATAATCTAGCATAGAAAGGGGGTGATGTGAAATAAGAAAGTCGCAGTCCATAGCAAGTGCTTTTTCAATGCTCTCAACAGAAGGGTCAAGCATTACAGCGACATGCGAAAAAGAATTTTTTACGCTTTCGATTTGTATGCCAGAAGAATCCCAAGAAGCCTGCACATGCAGAGGTGCGTATTCTTCAATTCTTTCTATAATAGTTTTTTTGTCCATTACAACACCATTTTCTTCGATTATTATTTCTCTTGCAAGAAGATACATAAAAGAATATTTAATGTCAAGATTTTGATAGTGTATAGATTTTGGCAAAAAGCAATGTAATAGTCGAAAATTTGCATGAAAGTTGAATATATTTAAACTTGCGTAATGTTGGTGAGTAGGCTAAATAGAAATGTAATTTTATTTTTGGAGTTTTTGATGAAATGTATTAATCACAATCAAGCAGATGCTGTCTCGACTTGCAGTGTTTGTGGCTCTGGTTTATGTGCTGATTGTAGTCAACGCTTTACTCTTATGATGTGTGAAAAATGTTTATTATCGCATAATAATTCTGTGCGAAATGGCCTCATAAAGGATTTGGCTATTAGTTTAGTTGTTTTTATTATTGCTTTTAATATTGGCAATAATGAAATGGATAATATGAGTTCTGTTTTTGCTTTTGCTTATGCTATTGCATCTATTCATTGGGGTTGGAAAATGATGGGGTCTGCACCGATTTTTCTTTATTTTTCAAGTAAGGCATTTGGTGTTTATATAGTTTTTAAATTAATTTTTTCTGCAATAATTGGTGGATTTGTAATGCCATTTATGGTGTTTCAAAAAATAAGAGAAATTATAGCAATTAATAAAACAAAGAAAGATATTGTTGCGGGGCAGGCATAGTTTAAATAAGTTAGTTGAGATTGAAAATAATAATGCTTTTCTTTTATACTAATATGATAAGAGAAAAGCACTTTTGTTTAAATTTATATTTGTAGATTATAAGTTATTTCTTTTTTATATACTGAACTAGCTCTGCTTGTTCTTGGTATATTGTTATTTATGAAATATTTACCACTAAAACAGTTATTCACTTCATATGAAAATGTTTACGAAAAATTTCATCGTCACGTACTTAAGTATGCT
>CAYJHN010000246.1:0-2862 GCA_964369985.1 uncultured Desulfovibrionaceae bacterium
AGCTAAGAGCGACTTGCCGAAAGATTTTGTAAAAATCTTTCAAGGCATCGCTTTAAAGTTCAAGCCGGCTTAAAACTATTTGTTTTGCCACGCTGTGGACAAAACCTCGCTTGCAAGAAGCGTGGTTCTTGCTACGCTCGCTAAAGCCTTTGTTCACTGCGTTCACATTGTGTGCAGTTTCCCTTTAGCGAAAGAGCAATTTTCACATAAATTGCGATTGAGGATTTTGCATTGAGCAAAGCGAAATCAAAATCTATCTAAAAATAAGCAGGAGCCAAGGACAGGCACTGTCCTTTTGCCCTCTTTGCCCCCGCTGGAGGCGAGAAAAAGAACTAACACTATATTAACGAAGAAGAAATTAAAAACGAAGACGATTTAAAACAAAAAAAGTGCGGGTTTTACCCCCGCACTTTTATGTTTTTACAATATGCTCTACAAATTAGTTAACAAAAATCAATGGTAAAGCTGGAATGTAAGTAATAAGTAAGAGAACAGCAATCATAATAGCAAGTAAAGGAACAATAGCTACAGAAAGTTCTGAAATCTTAGATTTTGTAATTGAACTTGCAACGAAGAGGTTAACACCAACTGGTGGAGTTACGAAACCGATAGCAAGGTTAACAACCATGATAATACCAAAGTGAACTGGATCAACACCAAGTTTTGTTACAATTGGAAGGAGCACAGGTGTTAGAATAACAATAGCTGCTAATGCTTCCATGAATGTACCAACAAAAAGAAGGAACACGTTAATAATAAGAAGTATAAGAATCTTATTTTCTGTGAAAGCTAAGATTGCTCTTGCAATTGTTTCAGGCACTTGCTCAATAGTCATGATATTACCAAAGAGAGTAGCAAGGGCAATAAGAATAATAATTGAACCAGATGAAGTTGCTGATTCACCTAAATATGTCCATAAGCTCTTTAATGTAAGTTCTTTATAAAGGAACACGCCGGCAATAAGACCATAGAAAGCAGCAACAGCAGCAGCTTCTGTTGGAGTCATAAGACCACCGTAGATACCACCAAGTACGATAACAGGCACTAATAAAGCCCATTTAGCATTCCATAAAGCTTTCATTAATAATGCTGGACTTTTTTCTCTTTGTTCGCCTTGCCAGCCTTTTTTCTTTGCATAGAAGTAAGTAAATACCATAAGAGCAATACCAGTAAGAACACCAGGAACAATACCACCCATAAAAAGCTTACCAATAGATTGGTTTGCTGTAATACCATAGATAACAAATGGGTTTGAAGGTGGAATCATAACACCGATAGCACCGGCAGCTGCCACAACAGCACCTGAGAAGAACTTATCATAACCGCGCTCAATCATTGCTGGAATAGTAATCATACCAATAGCAGCAACAGTAGCTGGGCCAGAACCAGAAATAGCAGCAAAGAACATACTCGCACCAATACTTACAAGCGCAATACCACCAGGTAAGTTACCAAGTGAATAATCTGCTAAGTCAAGCAATCTTTTTGAAAGACCGCCACCGCCCATAAGCACGCCAGCAGCAATAAAGAATGGAATAGCCATAGTTGGCATTGAGTCAATAGCAGTGAAAGGTGTTTGTGCTATATAGATTAAAGGTAAAGATTCTGCACCAATAATAGTAGCCAAAGTTGCTAAGCCAAGACAAATCGCAATAGGAACGCCAAGGAAAAGCATGATAAGAAAATAACCAAATAATAATGTAAGTACGCTAAAATCATCATATAAGAATATTGGACAAGACAATAAAACAAATACAATAATACCAATAATCATATCTATAAAGCCAGATTCTTTGAACTGTCTGTAGAAATCTTGGATTAAGCGTATCATCATAAGACCAAATGAAAATGGTAAGATGAAGTATGGTATATAGTATGGAATTTGTAAGGCAGCTGTAACTTGCTTGAATTGATATTGTTTTTGCAGATATTCTATACTTGTATTAAATATAGTAGCTGCAAGTGCAAAGAAAGCTAAGTCAACAATAAACCAAGTAATTCCTTGAACTCTAGGTGGAAGTTTATCATAAATAACATCAACACGGATATTATTACGCATTTGAATTGTAAGCGGAATGGCCATGTAAGTTGACCAAATATACATAAAACGTGCTAGTTCTTCTGTCCAAATCGGCACAGAGAAATTTGGAAAAAATTCAGAAATAATATATCTAGCAAGACATTGATAAACAATAAGTGCTGTAGCACCAACTAAACCAAAAATCATAAAAGGCTTTTCAAAATTATGATTTAAAAAAGACCAAATTGAAGTTTCTTTAACTTCTTCAGGAATGAGAAAAGGATTATTCTCTAAATGATCACTCATATTTACTCCCCCGTCAATTTGAGTATTTTAGCTAAAAAAAACTGCCATTATCATTTTTGCTGAAAATGGCAGTTTACGAGATACTTTCAGACTATTTTTGTGTGTCTTGTAAGAGTTTTAATCCTTTAGGATCTAATTGATCTTTATATTCTTCCCAAACGATATTTGTTCTTTCTACAATTTCAGCACGTTGTGCTTCTGTAAGATCGTGGAATGTGATGCCCGCGTCAAGCATTGCTTTTTTAGCATCAGAATCTGATGTTACAGAAATTTCACGTTGCCATTTTAAAGCGTCTTTAGCAGCTTTTCTGATGTCTTGCTTTGCAAGATCTGGAAGAGCATCAAAAAGATCTTTGTTCATGAACAAGATGTGCATTGAGTAGTTGTGTTCTGAATTTACAGCGTATTTTAATACTTCGATGTGCTTAGCTGTTACAAGGTGTTCCCAGTTGTTACCTTCAGCATCAACTGTACCTTGTTGTAAAGCTGTGTATACTTCGCCCCATGCAACAGGTGAAGGAATCATGCCAAATGCA
>CAYJHN010000247.1:0-952 GCA_964369985.1 uncultured Desulfovibrionaceae bacterium
TGCTAAGAAAGTATCGTATTCAGTTCCAGCATAACCTATTGTTAAACCACCTGTTTCATGGTCACCAGTTACAACAATAAGAGTTTCTTTTGGATGTTTTTTATAAAATTCAAGAGCTTCTTTCACTGCATTATCAAAAGCAATAGTATCATAAATTGAAGCGTTTGCATCATTTGCGTGACAGGCCCAGTCAATCTTGCCGGATTCAACCATCATGAAGAAACCTTTGTCATTGTCTAAAACTTCAATGCCTTTTTCTACAAAGTCAGCAAGTGCCCACATATTTTCTTTTCTATCAGTTTCATAAGGAAGTGCGCCTTGTGCATCTTCGCCTACGATAATAACTTTACCATCTCTTGCTGTAATTTTTTCCGCTGCAGCTTGATCTTTCAACACAACTTTATAGCCATTTTTCTTTGCAATATCGTAAATGCTCTCGCTTTTTCCGCCATTGTCGTGTTTATGAATTTCACCGCCTGCAAAGTAATCAAAATCTGATTTTGCAAGTTCTAAAGCTATATCATAATAGTTATTTCTTGATTTATTGTGTGCATAATAAGCAGCTGGTGTTGCGTGATTTATTGTAACACTTGAAACAATACCAATTTTATAGTCTTTTTGTTTTTTGAGTTTTTCAGCTATAGTTTCGTATTTCTTTGTATAGCTTTCATCCATATTGATAGTGCTTGAATGTGTTTTCTTGCCAGTTGCGAGCGAAGTTGCAGTTGAAGCAGAGTCAGGGTTGAAAGAAGTTGAATCAAAAGTTGTTGTTATGCCAACAGCATCAAAGTCCATAAATGAAAGTTGTGGTTTACTTTTTAATACAGCTTTTCTTGCAAGAGCTTTGTCAGTGTCTTGTCCAAGTGCGTCTAAATAGTAGTTTGCAAGCTGTGTTTGCGTGTGGCTCATGCCATCGCCAATAAACATAAATACATATTTAGGGGTATCAAAA
>CAYJHN010000247.1:962-2846 GCA_964369985.1 uncultured Desulfovibrionaceae bacterium
GAAATCCTCAGCACTTGGGGCAGCCATTACAGAAGTAGTTGAAAAAGCCATTGCAGAAATAAAAGCGATACTTTTGATAAATTTACTTTTCATTTTTTGTTCCTAAAATTTTATTGTTGAAATAGAAATACTTGTGAAGTATTCTTCCAGTACCCATGCAGTACTTATGTCAAAATGCATGAGAATTGTTACAAATACATGCCAAAAATGTTACTTTTGCGTGAAAGAATTTTTATAACGCTATGCTTTACTTACTAATTTGAGCATAGTATTTTTTACGCCAATTTCGCCATTTTCAACATATTCTTGATAAAGAGTCATTGCTGTAACTTGTGCAAATACATAGTTTCTTAGATTATTATAAACCTTACCATCTAAGTCATTGCCTTTAATATTATAGGTATTTTGGGCTATTTTTTTCACAATAGCCTCCGACCAATTAAATGCTGGCCCAGAAAGAATATAATCATGATCTGCAACATGCGTGATAAAGGATTCTGTGCGACGAGGCAAAGGAAGGGTTTTGCCATCTTTTGCAATAAGTCCGAGTTTAATCGGATCTTTACCATTAAGTATAGCTGCAGCTTTTAACCAATTTACAATATTTGCTTCACTTTGCGGATTATTTGGTGGAGTGTGTGCGCCTGCTTGAGCGATAACTAAATCAGCACTAAGACCACGATAAATGCTTTCAGCAAGACTTAGAACATGGTGTTCGCCAGTGCCTGCAAGTGCTTGTTCGTTTCTACATTTATTGTCTTTTTGCCATTGAAAAACCCAAGGTTTATGCAAATCATGTAAGGTTTGAGCAGCAATAACTATATCTTGGTCGGCATTAAAATTGTAGGTTTCATTGTAATTTTCAACCATAGATTTAGCCATTTTTACATTGAAAGAAACGTGAGTTGCAAGACCGCCAGGATAGGCATGGTGAGACTTCCAGCCACTTCCTGTTGCTGAATAAAACGGTTGATTTGAAGTATTTGCGTTTTGAGCATAAGGAAGAAAATTCTCGTAGCTTGCCTTTGTAAAGTCTAATGCCTTTAATTCATTATATGCTGCTTTTTTATCTATTGATTTTAAAAAAGTCGGAGCGGGATTACTAAGCATGCCAAGCACAATAGCGCGCATCTTTGGTTCGCGAATTTCATTTGCTGTTGTATTTAGATATTCCCAAGAAGACATAACTTCGCCTGAAGATTTTGCCATATCCTGCGGAGTCATGCTTACACATTCTTCCATTGAAATCGAAGGACTTAATGCAGCCTTACCTTTCTTTGCTATTGAACTTAAACCTAAAGCTGTCGCACCAACTAAAGAAAATTTCAATAAATCGCGTCTGTTCATTAATGTTTTTTGTGATGACATTTCATTCCCCTATAAAAAGTTTATAAAAGAGGAATATAATTGATTTATTACAGCTTTGTTTCAGTTGTGTGTAATTTTGGTTATATCTTTGTTTTTATTAAATAAAGCCTTGTTTTGCAACAAAAAACGATGACACCAAACAAGTTAGACACTAAATTTTTCATAAACACAATTTTAAAAAACTATGTAAGCAATCTATTTACTTAACAGAAGCTTAATGAGAAAATAAAACTCTCATTGAACTTTTTAACTTGAGAGGTTGGGTGTGCAAAAGCTAGAGAATAGAATTTTAACTATGGAACTTATTCAAGAAATTCTTCAAGAAAAAGTTTCACAGCATGGTGTTATTAAAACCCCTTTGACTTATTTTGTTAGTTTTGAAGAAGAACCAACGGAAGAAGAGAAAGAGGAATGGATAAGGGAACATCTAAAAAAAGAAAGAATAAGACAAGAAATAGACGAATTAAAATCAGAAATAATTCAAGAATATACAAGCTATATAAGAGAGAGTGAAAA
>CAYJHN010000248.1:0-2823 GCA_964369985.1 uncultured Desulfovibrionaceae bacterium
GGTTTAAGTCTTTTTCACAAGGACTATACGTCTTCATAAATATCTCCAAAAAGGTGATGTTATTAAATTAACATTCTGTTTTTTATACATTTTGCAAAAGCAAAATTATAAGAATCTTGACCCATTTGGCGATTAGCTACCACACTTCGCCTGCATTAACCCTGAAAACGTAATGCTCAATAAAAAAGGTAACGATATCTAATTATTGGTGATGGACCATATTCTTTGTTTTGTGTGAACACAAAAACTACTCTGCGTTTCACACTGAGCTAAAATATTTAAATCAATTTTAATCATTTGTCAAATAAAATTTGCATTTTTTTAAATTTTTTTATACCTCTTTATCTATATATGTTAACTTACAAAGTAGGTATATGTCAAAAATATCTTCAATTTTTAATAAATAACAAATTATTTCAATTGGTTTCATTCTTTTAATTGATATTGACTTTTTAGCTAAGTTAAGAGATACTTTTTACAGAAAAAAAGACTCTAACTATTTAGGATATACTATGCTTAATAAAGAAGCCGCCAGTATTTGTAAAGTTATACTGCGTAATGGCTATGATGCTTATGTTATAAATGCTAATCTTCAAAGCAAGATTTATGAACTTACCAATGCTAAAACAGTAGATATAGCAAGTGAAGCTGATTCTGAAATTTTAGCTAAACTCTTTCCACAGTTTCAACCAACAAGACAAGGCCATTTTTTAGGCACTGCCGATATAGATGGACTTATTACTCGTTTTTATGCTATAGATGAATACAGAAACTCTCATCCATCTTATGGACTTATGAAAATAACTCCTCACATGCTTGAAGTATTACAAGAAAAGCATGTGCAAACCTTTAACGCTATTGAAGGTTCTTTATTTACAGAAAATCCAGAAGAAGCTTTTGAAGATTTATCTTGTGGTGTTATCACATTAAAAGGTATTCCTTACAGAGCTTTACAAAGAAATTACGCTCTTGCAATTACAGCATTAAGACTTTCAGCAAATACTGGCCTTCCTGTTGATCCAACTACATGGCTTTCAATTATTCGTGCATCAAGAGACATTGCTGAATACATGTCAAAATCGTCTTTCACACAAGAAATGAGACTTGTAAAGGCAAGACATTTGTGGAAATTTGTTCAACTTCTCTTTGATTCATGCTTATTGCAATCACTTCTACCAGAAGTTTCAACTTTAAGCGTAATCATTCAGCAAAAGAGCAAAGAAGATGCCAGCGAAACAAATGCTTTTGATCATGTAATTGCTTGTATGCGTCATTACAAAGAAGAAGACGAAACAGAAGAAGATTGGCTTGGAACAGTTGCTATATTATTCCACACAGTTGGAAAAGTATACACAGCTGAAAAATTTAGAGATCATTGGACATTTTTCCAATACCATAAAATAGGTGCGCAAGTTGCTCGTTCTGTTTTACGCAGACTACATTTTGAAAGCGATGAAATCGACACTGTTTGTAACATCATCAGAAATCACATTCGTTTCTACTCTATGCTTACTGACAGGGGCATGCGTCGTTTTCTTTCATTGCAAGACACTGATAGAATTATAGAATTAACAAAGGCTCATATCAAAGCAACTGGCCTTTCTTACACTAACTTCAACCACAATCTAAAATACATAGAGCGTGCTGATTTACCTGAATCAATGGTAGAACCATTATTAAATGGTAATGAAATCATGAACTTAATAAGCCAAGCTCCTGGTAAACAAATTGGCATACTCAGAACAGCTTTACTTCAAGCGCAAGTTGACGGCATTGTAAAAGACAAAGACGCAGCTGTTCAATTTGTGCAAAACTTCAAATTTGAGGAATAATCAACTTATATGTGCGGAATTTTTGGAATAACAGGCAGCGAAGAAGCTTCAAGACTAGCCTATTTTGGTCTATATGCAATGCAACACAGAGGACAAGAAAGTGCGGGTATTGCTTCTTTTGATGGCAAAAGCACACATGCTCATGTAAATATGGGTCTTGTGCACGATATTTTTACAGAAGAAATACTTTCGCAAAAATTGAAAGGTTTTGTTGCTATCGGCCACAACAGATATTCAACCACAGGTAAACCTGAACCACGCAATGCTCAACCTCTTGTTGTTCGTATGCATGGCTCTAAATTTGTGCTTGCTCACAATGGCAATCTCACAAATGCCTATCAGCTAAGAAAAGAGCTCGAATCAGAAGGAGCTATTTTCCAAACAACTGCCGACAGTGAAATATTTGTTCATCTTATTTCTAAAGCACTTGGAAAAAATTCTTTAGAAGACGCAATTATACATGCAACAAACAGAGTTGAGGGCGCTTACTCTTTACTTATTTTAAGTCAAGGCAGGCTCATTGCTGTTCGCGATCCTCATGGATTCCACCCACTTATCATGGGTAAGGTTCCTGGCAATGCAGAATCTTGGGTTTTTGGTTCAGAAACATGTGCTTTTGAACTTTTAGGAGCTGAAACTATACGCTCAGTTGCGCCTGGTGAAATGATTATCATTGAACCGCATGCCACTGAATTTAAAAGCATAAAACTTGAAAAACAAGCTAAAGTTAGTCAATGTATTTTCGAACTAGTATACTTTGCTAGACCAGATTCTTTTGTTTTTGGTGAAGATGTTTTCCAATGCCGCAAGAAAATGGGTGCAGAGCTTGTACGTGAAATGCCAACCGATGCTGATATAGTTGTTCCATTCCCAGATTCTGGCGTATATAGTGCTGTTGGTGTATCACAAGAATCTGGCATACCTTATGAACACGCCCTTATAAGAAACCACTATGTAGGCAGAACCTTTATTCAACCTTCGCAATCTATGC
>CAYJHN010000249.1:0-2805 GCA_964369985.1 uncultured Desulfovibrionaceae bacterium
TGTCCTCCTGAACAACCATGGTTCCAGGTTCGTTTGAAAAAGTTGATAATACTTGTACAGGCACATTATATTTTTTTGCAAATTCAACTGAGCGAATTTGTAATACTTTTGCACCCATTGATGACATTTCTAGCATTTCTTCATAAGAAATACGATCGAGTTTTTTTGCGTCTGCACAGATTCTCGGATCTGTTGTGTAAACGCCGTCAACATCTGTGAAAATGTCGCATCTTTCAGCACTTACAGCTGCCGCAAGTGCCACTCCAGAAGTGTCAGAACCGCCACGCCCTAGTGTGGTGAGTCTGCCATCTAATGTAACACCCTGAAATCCAGGAACAATTAAACAATCATACTTTTTGAGTAAGTTTGTGATTTTTTCTGAATCTATGGATAAAATTCGAGCAGAGCCATAGGCATCGTCTGTAAGAATAGGAATTTGAAATGAAAGCAGAGAACGAGCTTTAACTCCAGCATCTTGCATAAGCATTGCAAATAAAGAGACGGATTCTTGTTCGCCAGTTGCAAGCAAAGCGTCAACTTCGGCAAGATTAGGTTCGTCAGACCATTGATAAGCCATTTCTAAAAGCTTATTTGTTTGGCCAGAACGCGCAGAGAGAACAACAATCACTTTATAACCTAGAGAAAGGGCATTCATTACCTTGCCTCTAACTTTTTTCATGCAGTTTAAATCTGCAACTGATGTTCCCCCAAATTTTTGTACACAAATACGCATAATTACATGTTCCTTCACTTAAGGATAGTATGAATTAAAAAACTGTTATTTTTCTAAAGAGCTAATTTTTTGCTAAGTTCTTGAAAAAATAAGTCATTTTCTTCTATATTCCCTTTGATAATAAGAGAGTTGGTATTATTACCTACTTTTAAAAAAATGTCTAGTCTTTGACTAGGCAGGGAATTGGGATCAAGATATTCAGCCCACTCGATTAATGTGTAGATTTCAGGATCTTCAAGAGCTTCTTCTAAATCTTCTGGAAGTTCTGGAAACATGTTTTCAGGACAGGTTTCGGCTAATCTGTAAATATCAGCATGGATAATAGGTGGAGTTGTTGGGTATTGGTTTACTAAGGTAAAGGTAGGGCTTGATACTTCTGCTAAGTGTGCGTTTTCAAAAGCAGAAACAAAACCACGTGTGAAGGTTGTTTTTCCAGCTCCAAGCTCGCCAAAAAGAAGTATGGTTCTTAGTTTTGGATAGTTTTTTAAATGCGAAGCTATTGTTTTTGCAGTATTTAATGTGTCATTTTCGTCTTTGAGTTCTTTTTTAATTTCTTGCATAAATATACTCTATATGGTATGGTTTATTACTCACTTAGGCTTAATCTTTTTCAAGCACAACGTAAGCTATGGCGTTATTTCTTTCGTGACTTAGGCTGACATGCGTGCGAACAATTTCTTTTTTATTGTGAAATTCAAGTGCTTTGTCAAAGAAAAAAAGTTCAGGTTTGCCAAGGCTATTGTTTAAAACAGCAATGCTTTTGAAAGTTATGCCATTTCTAAAACCTGTGCCAAGTGCTTTAACTGCGGCCTCTTTTGCTGTAAAGCGAGCGGCAATCCAAGCTATGCACCTGCTAGATTCAAGTGAAGGCATTACCTCAATTTCTTTGGAATGTAATATTTTGTAGCAAAATGCCATGCCAAAGCGTTTTACCGCTTTTTCAATTCTGTTGATTTCTGCTATATCAACACCTATACCGTAAATCATTGATTTTCTTCTCTTATTTATTTGGATATATATAATGACTCAAGACAAAACTTTCTCAACCATACAATTACTTCCAACCGAACTTGCCAACCAAATTGCTGCTGGCGAAGTGGTGGAGAGGCCAAGTTCTGTACTCAAAGAACTTATTGAAAATAGCCTTGATGCAAAAGCCACTTCTATTAGTGCCATAATTGAAGACGGAGGTCAAACTTGTATTCGCGTGAGCGATAATGGTTTTGGCATTGCAAAAGAAGAACTTGCTCTTGCTGTGACAAGGCATGCTACTTCAAAAATCAAAAATATCAATGATTTATCAAATATTTCTTCCTTTGGCTTTCGCGGTGAAGCATTGCCTAGTATAGCCTCTGTTTCTGATTTTCGCATTGCTTCTTATCTAAAGGATACTGCCGAAGGGCAGGCTTATGAGCTGCAAGTGCAGTATGGCGAAATGGGAAAAGTGCAGCCCTGTGCTCTTTCAGTAGGCACACAAATTGAAGTAAGAAATCTTTTTAATAATATTCCTGCACGTTTAAAGTTTTTGAAAACACCAAGTACAGAATTAAAAAGAGCTCAAGAAATTTTTACGCGTATAGCACTTATTCAAACAGATTCTGCTTTTGAATTTTATGCTGGAACAAGAGAAGTTTTAAATTTTTCCTTGCGTGATTCTTTGCAACAAAGATTAAGCAAGATTTGGAATCCTTCTATCACTTCAAATATGCTTGAAGTAGATGCTAATCATTATAATGATATACGTATTCAAGGCCTTATTTCTGATCCACGTTCCTTGTATGCAAAGGCAGATAAGTTACTTATTTATATAAATAAAAGACCTGTCACAGATAAAATTCTTACAAGAGCAATAAGACAAGCCTATCAAGCTTCGCTCACAACAAAAGATTATCCGCAAGTGCTTTTAAATATTGAAATAGATCCAGAAGAAGTTGATGTGAATGTGCATCCAGCAAAGAGTGAAGTGCGTTTTAGAGACGAACAAAGAATATTTAAAGCTGTATATACAGCACTTGAAAAAACGCTTTCGCAAAGACTTTTCTTTAATAAAGATGTGTTTAAACAAGATAATA
>CAYJHN010000250.1:0-2792 GCA_964369985.1 uncultured Desulfovibrionaceae bacterium
TTGGATAACCATTTTCACTTAATGCAGATGGTGTCCAATTTGATAAATCGGAATAATCACTGCCAGCAGTTGGAGTAAAGGCAGACATATCTACAAGTTGTCCTGATGCATTATACTTCATTGTGCCAGCCATGAGTAGGCCTGATTTTTCAGGATTTGACCCATTGTAAGCAATAGAATCAGGATCAGCTGAAACAAGATATTCTATAATTTTTTGCCCGCTTTCGTCAGTTGCCATATCAAAATGCACTGTTAATTCTTGCGGATTACCTAGAGAATCGTAAACAGTGATAGGTTGTGCGTAGCTCGCGTTTGATAAAGGTGTATCATCGTTTGCATTATAAGCACTAAGCATACTAAAATATGGATTTACAATTTCATCAACTTCTTTTGTTGCGTCAGGGTCAGTAGGAGTAGGTGCTGCCACTGTTACTCTTTCGTAAGAGTTGAATTGCGAGTTTACGACACCAATATTAAATTGTGCTGTAATTGAAGTTGTTGGAAGAGCAGGAGAAACAGGAGCGGCATTAACAATATCAAGCTGAAGATCGCCTAAAGCACCCTCTTCGCCTGTTAAAGGATCAATAGCAAAAGCTTGTACTCGAGCACCAGTTGGATCTTCGTAATAACCTTCTTCGTCAAAAATAAAGTTACCAGCTCTTGTAAGATATTCAGTGCCATCAACAGGGTCAGTTACCTTGAAAAAACCCTTACCTGAAATAGAAAGGTCGGTAAAATTTGCCGTTGCTTCGTAATTACCCTGTGTGAAAAGAGTACGATTGTCGTAATGTACACTACCGTGTCCGAGTTGATTTTCTATAGTTGTGCTCGAAGTTCCAAGTGCTAAATCGCTATAAAACAAATTTTGCTGTTTATAGGCGATAGTGTTTACATTCGCTATGTTGTGACTTACGGTCGCCATACCGCTATCATGGGTAGATAAACCGGTAGCTCCTATATAAAGACTGCTCATCATAAGCATACTCCTTAGGAAAATATTTCCTTTACTATGATATAAGCAAATCTTGTGCCAAAAGTGCTTTAAAAGCATTAATTTATTAAATATTTTAATTTTTAAAAGTAAAAATACGCTCGTTTTGGAAAGCTGTGTTTTGAACTTCTATACCTTTTTCAGTAAAATAATTTACTATTTTTTCAGATGGAAAATTAAATCTATTATAAAAACCAGTAGAGGCAACAACTATTTGTGGCGAAACTTTTTTATAAAACTCTTCATTGTATGTTGAAAGAGCACCATGGTGTGGAAGAATTAAAATTTCAGATTTTAAATTATATTTTCTTGTTAATAAGGCATTAATGCCCTCTTCTTCTATGTCTCCACAAATAAGAAGAAGCCCCTTTTCTTCATTATTTACAGCTTTTACTTGTATTAAACGTAAAACTAAAGAAGTGTTATTTGAATAGTTTGCTTTTGAAAAACTGCTTTTAAAGTGTGGTGAAAGCACTTCAAAATAAAGCGTGTTTGGAATAAGTTCAAGTCTTGTTGGAATATCGGTAGTAGAGGCTGAAAGTGGAATAGTTTTAATTTTATTTATGCCTGCAAGTTCGAGGATTTCTTTACGCATTTGCTTTTTATTATCTAAGAAAGGATAATAAAATCGTGAAATATCAAAGTGTTTCATTAAATGATAAAAACCCTTTGCATGGTCTAAATCAAAGTGGGTGACAAAGGCATAGTCTATTTTTGGCATATCTCTATAAGTTAAAACTTTTGCTACAGTGTCGCGGCCTGTGTCAAACCTGTTACCAAAAACACCACCAGCATCAACCAAAAATTTCTTATCTGCATATTCTATAAGTATGCTTTGACCTTGCCCTACATTTAGCACTCTAATCGTGGTTCTTGCTTCTTTTTGAGCTTGAAAATTATCGTAAAGCTTATAAAGAGGAAAAGTGAACAAGCAAAGAAATTAAAGAAAAAAGAAAAGAGAAGAGCATTTTATTCTTTTATAATAAAGGGCTGTTAAAATAAATAGATAATAACCAATGCTTTGCCATATATCAAAACGGTAAAACTGGATTTGATTTAATTTTTCGTGCTTATCTAAAAATTGAAGAAATTCTATAAAAAATGAAGTGAGACTAGAAGAAAGAATAAGAAAAGTATTGCTAAAATCGCTAAAGGGCATAGTGAAAAGAGAAAGAAAAGCAAAAGGCAAAACACATAACTGCAAAATAGGTAACCAAATAATATTCAAAATAAAATAGGGGCTTATAAGGCCAAAAACAAATACTTGTAAGGGTAAAAGAAATACTTGTATCACAAAGCTTATAAAGAAAAGCCCAAGAAAGTAAAAAAGTATTTTCTTACTTAAAGGTGTTTTTCTTTCGCTTAAATAGTTTTTTTGATTATAAAGAAACTTTTTTGCAAACAAAGAATAGTAAGGTGTAAATAAAGCAATTGCTAAAACAGAAAGCACAGAAAACTGAAAACCTAAGTGCACTATTGCTTCTGGCATGAATACAAGAATAATGCTTGCACAGAGTATAAGGCAATCTAGCAGGCTAAGTCTTCTATAAAAAAAGAGAAAGAAGTAAAATAAAATAAGCATAAGGCTTGCTCTAAGTAAAGAAATAGGAGCATTGCCTAGCCAAAAATAAAATAAAGCAAGCGGAATAGAAACAAAGCCAACAAGAATCTTCATAGGATAAGACAATAATATTGTTGGATAAATAAAAGCAATGCCCTTCACTATAATAAAGGAAAGAAGCAAGGCAAAAGCTAAATGCATGCCAGATAAAGCAATAGAGTGTACTAAAGAAGCATGGAT
>CAYJHN010000251.1:0-2780 GCA_964369985.1 uncultured Desulfovibrionaceae bacterium
AGCTAATATAACAAGTCCTACAACAGTAGGAAGCAAGATATAGAGCATCATCCTTTTCAATAAACTCATTTTCATAAAAAACTCCATTTATAAATTTTATGCAAACATAGAAGATAGTTATTTTTGTAGAAATTCTACCCTATAAAACATATCGCCTTAATATGAGAAAGCTTTAGTATTTAAATGAATTAAAATCTTAATATTGCTTTAAATTTCTGAACAAGATGTTCCGCTAGAAAAGCAAATATAACATCTGTGATGCTTTAACATGATTTTATATTCTAAAATTTCATGCAAATTAGACGCCATATTATATTCGTCATCATCATCAACTAAAGTACAAGGATATATATGAATTTTATTTTTTTTCTTTGCTATCATAGCACTATAGGCACACATAAACTTTTCTCTTTCTTCCTTTGTTTTATACCTAGTCATGCAATCTTCTGTAATATAAGGAATTACAGGTTTTTGAAATGGTGTGAGTAGATCTGGAAAAGAAATGATTAAAGTATCTAAAGGTATGCCGTATTTTTCAAAAAGAATTTTATATTCGCCTTTAAGCTCTTCATGATTTTTATCTTTTTGTGTTTGCCCAGCTATAGAAACCTGAAAACCTTCGCTAATAAGCTTACTGCAATTTTCTAAAGCATGCACAAAATTGCCCTTTCCTCTGCATTTATCATGTATTTCTTCGCGTGGGGAATCAATACTTACTCTAAAGGATAAAGAATGTGGCTTATTTTTTAATTGTTTAATTTTATCAAAAGCAAGAGAAAGTGGTTTCGTTGCGTTTGTAAGCACAAAGCAAGGCTTATGATCTAAAGCATAATCAAGAATATCAATAAATTCTTTATTCATAAATGGCTCACCACCAGTAAATGAAAAAAGTTCAATATCTAATGTAAGAGCTTCGTCAATAAAGCTTTTTACATCATCTAAGTTAATATTTTCTATTCTATTAGATGAACCACCTTCAAAACAAAAAGGACAAGAAAGATTGCATAAAGTGCCCGTATGTATCCATAGTTCTTTTAGCTTTCTTGCTTCAATATAACCTCTTTTGTCGCCTAAAGGTGTGAGTAACCAATCTTTATCTTTTTTGTGGCAAGCCTTGTCTTTAAAAGAACTGAAAGATGATATTTCAGAAGTTTTTAAAGATTTTTCATTCAAAATATCTTTGTCTAATTTATAATTTTCAATTTCAAGTCCACAAGATTTTTCTTGTTCAACGATAAACTTATCTTCTTTCATAATATCCCTCAAGTTAATTTTATAATAAGGCTCACAGCAAGGCTTTTTGAACTATTCTAAACACATAAGGCAATTAAACTATATAAACTTATAAACTATGTCAAAGTAAGATGAACTTCAATAGATAAAATTATACACTAGCATAATTTCAAAGCCTCATCTTAATACTAAAAATTACTATTAGCAAGAAATAATTTATAACTGCAATTATTAAACTAGAAAGATAAATTATTGCTTTTTATTGCTTATTGTACTATATTTTTACAAGTTTTCATTTACCAAAACTGTAATAAAGGATTTTCTATGAAAGATGTGAAGATTGGAATTATTGGTGGTTCAGGTTTATACAAAATGGAAGATTTGAAACAAATTCAAGAAATTGAAATAAATACTCCATTTGGGAAAACATCTGCTCCTTTAGTTTTAGGTGAATTATGCGACATTCCTCTTGTTTTTTTAGCAAGACATGGCATTAACCATTCTTTATTGCCTAGCGAAGTGCCTTACAAAGCAAATATTTATGCAATGAAAGAATTAGGTATAAAATATCTTATTTCTGTTTCAGCTGTTGGCTCTTTGAAAGAAGAAATAGCTCCAGAAGATATTGTTATTGTAGATCAATATATAGATAATACAAAAAACAGAAAGTCTACTTTTTTTGGAAATTCCATCTTAGCTCATGTTTCTATGGCAAAACCAACATGTAAAGAGCTAAATTCTTTACTAATTCAAGCTTCAAAAAAAATTCTTGATAAGAAAAGAGTACACGAAAAAGGCACATATATTGCTATTGAAGGACCGCAATTTTCTTCTTATGCAGAATCGCAATTTTTTAGACTCATACAAGCAGATATTGTTGGTATGACAAATATGCCAGAAGCAAAACTCGCTATGGAAGCACAAATTGCTTATAGTTCTATGGCAATGGTAACCGATTACGATTGCTGGAGACAAGACACAGAAGAAGTAAACGCAAAAATGGCTATAGCGCATCTTATGGCAAATGCGAAAAATTCACAGCTCATCATAAAAGAAGCTATAAAAGAAATAGCACAGCAAAGCCCTCAATCACTCTCACATAGAGCATTAGAAAATGCCCTACTTACTGATGTAAATTCTTTAGCTGAGCCACAAAAAAAGATATTAGAAACTCTATTAAAATAATTTGCTAAACTTCTCTTTAATATAGAGAAATAATGGATTTTTTCCCTGCCAATAACATGCTTTAATCTTGTTTAAATCCATATTTAAAGAACTACATAACATAACAGAATGATTAATAAAAGTAACTTTCAAAAAACCATGCTTCTCCCAACGTCTAAAGGAAGTATAGGCCTTTTGTTCTATACTTTTTATTATGCCACAAGACCTTGCTTTTCTAACTAAATATACATCTTCTAAAATTGGGTATATTGGTAAATTCCAATCTTTATAATCAGAATATCTAAAAGCAAGCCCCTGATCCCCATAAGGAAGTTTTAGATAATCCGCCCTAAAATTAGTGAAAACTTCTAAAAGAAAGATCT